>NZ_CP017260.1:0-300000 GCF_001735745.1 Formosa sp. Hel1_33_131 | reverse complement strand
CTGGATTGATTCTGATTATCACTATCTCTCAAAGGAATTGAGCTTTGATCATCAGTCATAATGAAAACAATATTTGGTTGCTGACCAAATAAAAGTGAAGTATTGAATACTAAAAATAAATAAACGAAATACTTTTTCAATGTATTCTTTTTTTAAATTAAGGGGAACTGTTTTTGAAAACAGATTTTAATTAAAATAGGGGTTTTTAAAAACCCCTATTTTTATAATATTAAAAGAGTCGGAACTCTGTTTCTTTAGTTTATGATGAATTTTTTCGAGAACGACTTCCCAGAAGATTCACCTTTTAAAATATAGATTCCTGAAGCTAAAGAATTTGCTTGAATGCTTTGTCTTTGAGCTACATTTTTAAGACCTAATAATTTAGTTCCTAAAATACTGTACACTTCTACAGTTAATGGGGTAGAAATAGTATGGCTAATTTCTATGCTGTTAGAAGATTTATTATGAAACACTAATAAATTAGCAGCTAAAACATCTTGCTTATTTAAAGATAAAGCTAACCCTGAATTCCATGATCCAGCATCATTACCATCTGATCCAAAATCAATAGGGCTGTCTTCTGAACTAGATACAGAATCATATTCAACATAACCACTAGAGGTCATAAACATTAAGTTAGAAGACGTTAAATCTGCTTCAATTATAGATGTAGAAAAATCATCCCCAGCAGTATCGTCTAAGGCAGGCTCAATTTTTTTGGTAATTGAATGTGATAGATTAAGTACAACGTTAGGAACAATTCCAATATCTGAACCTGCAGTATCTGTACCATTTGTTACCAAATTCCCATAAATTAATGAGTTTTGTATTGTAAAAGGTCTAGCGCCTTCAATTCGTATTCCACCGCCTGTAGATTGATTTAATGAGGTGAAATTTACAGTATTATTAAAAATAGTAGTATTGGTAATGCTGCTATTGGCATTATTACCTCCCAAGTACAAAGCTCCTCCACCATTACTTGATACGGAATTATTCACAAAAGTACTAGTGTTTAAAACGAAATCTACACCATTGCCTGTTACAGCAATTGCACCACCTTTAGTTGCAGAGTTTCCGTTAAAAAGAGATCCTGAGATGTTTACATTTGCAGAATTTCCAGCGACAATAGCCCCTCCTTTATCTGATGATGTATTGTTTTCAAAAACACAATTTGTTATGGTTAAATTTCCGTTGGAGACTAATATAACTCCACCACCTGCGTTGTTAGTTACAGAATTTCCAGTAAAGGTACAGTTCTCAAAGGTAGCTGTAGCTCCTGCGTTGTTATTAAAAAAGACACCACCTCCAGCAAGTGTGGTAGTGTTGTTTAGAAAATTAAGATTTTTAAAAGTCACATTTGCTGAAGTCGATCCATTTATTGTAAAGAGTCTACCTGAACCACCATTTCCGGCTAAAGTTGAGCTAGGATTCAAACCTTCTATAGTAAATGCAAAATTCTTAGATGCTAGATTCGCGCCATCGGGTGTAATGGTTCCTACAATTATTAGTTTATCTCCTCCAGAGTTTATATTTGACATGGCAACACCAAAGTTGCCAAATGCAGTTGATTCACTTGTGCCATCCATATTACCAGCACCTGTTGCTGAAACATAAACGGTATTTTGTGCTAGTGCTGTAAAACCAGTAAAAGAAATTAATAAAAGCGTTAGTAAAGTAATTTTTTTCATCTTGATTGTGTTTTGTGATGGCCTTTGGTCATCAGTTATTAAAAGTAATTGGTTATTATTTAACTCAACTTATCTTGAATTAGTTGAGGTTTTGATTCAAACAAATATGACGATGCACCCTTAATTTTCCCTTAATAATTGATTAATTAATGAGCCTTTATGAGAAAAATTCACTTTTTACTATAAATAAATGTAAACTATAATTTTTGCTTAGAATAGTCTGTAGTATGGGTGCTTATATGTCAATTACAAGTGTAAATTATTGATATCTAGAGAAATGAATTCATTAAAGTTGTGTTCAAATTCTTGTCCGTATAGGATATTGTACTCTTTTAAAAATTTATTAAACGTATCATTAGCTAAGCTGTGATTGCCTTTAATGTAATATACTTTACATTTTAAGAACACAGCGATTTCATTTGTAGTGTCAAAATTAAAAATACAATCCGCTAAATCAATAGCAAAATCAAGATCTTCCTCTATGTCTAGCTTTAATGCAAAATTCATAAAGTTATTGACTATTAAATCGGTAATGTTCTGTTTAAAAGAATCTAACCAAGTGTAATCTAAGTTGTTCAGAAAAGCGCCATTTTTGGTTATGGATATCGTACGAATAATATCCTCTTTGGTTGGTTTGCTTTTAAGTAGATTTTTATTTAATTGAGAGTAATCGTTAACTAAAACATCAGAATTATTTTCGATAATCCAATAGCCCGTTTTTTTACTAATTGAAAAATCTCCTAACTGTTTAAGAATGGTTTTGAGTTTGGTGATATTAACAGCTCTATTATTTTGAGCACTTTTATCAGATTTATCATACCATAACAAGTCTTTTAACTTTTGAGAAGAAATTCCTTTGTTATTTTTATGTGTATAAAGCCAAAGAACTAAAAAGAGTTCCTTTATTAAGGGCGTAAATTTCCCTGTAAGATCGTTTCCTTTTTTATCAAACATTTGAAAACCACCAAAAAATACAATCGGATAATCTAGCTCAACTAAAGGTTCTTCTTTTTTGTGTTCCTGAGGAATTATTTTTTCTTCACTAGTTTCAATTTGTTTTTTCTTGAAATATTTTATTATTAAAAGACCAATCATAGCTGATATAAATAGACCAATTATAATAAGAGCCCAAAAACTTGTTGTTGATTTAGAATTGCTTTGAGTGGCTTCAATTACAGGAATATGAGGGTAATTAAGGCTGTAAATACCAAAATCTGTTTGATTGTTTGAGTTCAAGAAAGAGGTGTAGACGTAAAGTTTTTTTGCGTTTTCATCAAAAAATAGATCCACAAAAGATTGAGTGTCTGTAAATTTATAAGGAAGAGAATCTGCTACAATTTTAAATTCTGGACTTGATAGATTTCCTTGTGCAAGTTTAAGATATCCATTAGATCTAGACTTATCGGAGATTAAGCCATAATAGTTTTTATTAGTACTGTCTATCACAATGGAGCTTCCAAAGATCATTTCTTCAGAAATTTTAGTTACCTCATATTGTTTTTTAAATGTTTTGCTTTCAATGTCGTACCTCAAAAAATCAAAATAACTTTTAGGGTTTACTAATTGTTTACCGCTTTCACTTCCATAGCCACCTAAGACATAAATGGAGTCTTTGTAGATGGTTGCCCCAGAAAGATATCGTGGTTTAAATACTTTATTATCATGAGGGATGTTTTCCCAAGTTTTAGAACTAAGATCAACCTTTTTTACTTGGTTTTGATATGTGAATTGACCATAACCCCCTAGGATATATATAGAATTGTCTTTTGGACTAAACAAACCATTATGATGCTGGTATATTTGCTTCAAAGGTTGTTTTTTAAATAGAGAATAATTATCCCAACGCTTAGTTTCAAAAT
This sequence comes from Formosa sp. Hel1_33_131, assembly GCF_001735745.1. Lineage (NCBI taxonomy): Bacteria > Pseudomonadati > Bacteroidota > Flavobacteriia > Flavobacteriales > Flavobacteriaceae > Formosa > Formosa sp. Hel1_33_131. The sequence goes on along the minus strand of NZ_CP017260.1, from coordinate 296,453 downwards.
CAAATTCAGAAATCTGATTCTTATCTGCAAGGTAGCAGTATAATTTTTTTTGTTTGTGATCAAAAAGAATTCTGTGATCTAAAGAAATTTCTAAAGTATCTTTATCAAAAGGATAGGTCTTGAATGATTTCTCTTTGGGATTGTATTTAGTTAGTGTTGTTTTGTTTAAAATATAAAACTCTCCTAAATTTTTGTCAAAAGTCAATAATTGAACGCCATCAACTTCAGATATTAAATTTTCTTCCCAAGATTTATGATAGCATAACAGCCAGTCTGCATTTTTTACAGTAGCATTGTTGTTATTTATTATATCTATAGCCTCGTTTCCTCCACATTGATTTAAAGGGTAGTGAGCGATTAGTTTAGTGCCTTGAGTTAACTTAACGTCTCTAATACTTATTCCACTCGGAACATCTGAAGTTGAAAATTCCTTATAATTATTTGCACCAAAAAAGATTTTGTATGATTCTTTACTTTTAAAAACTGCGGATTTTTTGATGGGTTTGGAGCCAGCTATCGAAAAAACCAATTCATTTTTTGACAGCGAAAATTTTATATGAATCGTGCTCCATTTTTTATTAGAAAATGTAGAGTCGTTTATGGGTATAATTGTTTCAGTATCACCAACAACTATAATTAGTTTTTTTGTTGAAGTATTAGAGAGCAGTAAATCTATATTTTTATTATCTTCATTAATAGCTCTAAAAATGTATCCGAAATTACCTTTTCTTTTTATTAATTCTACCTTTAAATCAAAAGTTAATTCAAGTTCATCCTTTACAATCAATGGCTTATTTGAAGTTATATCTAAGCTTGTTCTTTCGTCGAGAAGAAAATCTTGACCTTTAAAAGAAAGACCGTATTCTTGACTTAAAACAGTTAGAGGCAACATAATAAACACTAAAAATAACGTGTAAATGTTAAAACTAAATAAAGAAGATTTATACAATTTCAATTGTTGATTAAAAAAAGATTTATACTCAGTTTTTACAACATAATTAATATAAAGGTTAAATTAGTTTAAGATAAAGAGGTTCAATAAAGGTAAGATAATAAAAAGAATATTAATGAAATTTATCTAAGAATGTAGCGTTGTCATAATTAAATTGGCATAAATCTCTATTATTATCAAATTTATTGTTTTAATTTCTAAGTACTTTTTAGTGCTAATTTTCTGAGTGCATCATACAATGCTTACAATAGATGAAACCAATTTTTAGGGTTGATTTTGCACTCGTTACAAACGAGTCCAATAAGGTCTAAAAGAGCTTTGTCCTTAAAACAAAAAAACTTACACAAGCAAGCTTGGTAAGTTTTTTGAATTTTAATTCGCAGTCGCACTGCGCTTAATCGTGGAGGCAAAGGGCCTAAAGTCGAACTGTTTTGGAAAGGATTTATAAAAACAATAAACCCACAACTTTTAGAGTTGTGGGTTTTAATTTGGCCTGCGTAAAGTTAACTTACGGGTATATTTAATCTCATTTTTTAATAACCATAAGTTTTTTTTCGAACCAAATTAATTGAATTGTGACTAATTCAAATTTATTGTACTGATACATCAAACGTTGCAGAAATATCTGTTTCTCCATCCGCATCGTTAAGACCTGTATTTGGCTTAGTAGGTTCATGACGCAACGTAAAGGTTAACGTTCCAGAACTCACGGCTCCAGCGACCAAGGTAAACTCGGTTCCTAGTTTATTGCCTTCTGAATCAAGGTTTTCAGCGTTAGTTGTAACATCCAAACCAGCTGTTGGTGTATAGAAAAATTGGTGTTCTACACTTTCTTCTTCAACTTCATCCGTGATGTTTTCAGCTGGATTTTCAGTTTCGTTAAGTAGAACTATGCTACCACTATAGGTGACGCCGGTAGCTAAATTACCAGTTGTAATAACGGGTTCGTTAGGTCCATCACCATCCAAGTCACGAGTCTGTAAGGTGATCGCTGTACTGCCGTCATTTGGCACAAGAGTTACGGTTAGTGTGGTGATCACTTCTTCTTCGTTTACAGGTTGTGGGGCGTCGTCTTTTGAACATCCGATAAATAATATGCTTGTAAATAATGCTGTAGTTAAAAATTTCATGTTTTTCATGTTTTTGTTGTTTTTGTTGTTTTTTAATAGTTAAATTAATAATTGATTTTAAGATTAAATAAAAAGTTTCTGCCCAAATCATCTGCATAATAGCGCAAACGGTTCAGGTAGTTTCGATACGAAGTGTTCAATACGTTTGTAATTCTAAGTCCTACCGTTAATTTTGATTTTTGGTTGAGATTAATATCGATACTCGAATTAAAATTAAGCAAATGATACGCGTCTGGTGTAGAGCTTACATCCACCAATTTATATGTTTCGGTTTCTGGTATGAACACTTCAAAATTGGTATTGGGATAGTCATTTTGTTTAAAATGATATGCGCTTTGTAAAGACAGACGAATGTTATTGAATTCAGGATTTTGATATACAATTTCGTTGCTAATGTTTACAGGCGGCATTCCGATTAGTGGCGCGTCTAAAGTTTGGTCATAGCCTTTGACTAAAGAGAATTGACTGTTTAAACGAACGTTTTTAGCAAAAGCATAGGAGGCATCCACATCTACACCTAACAATTGAGCATCCGTTTGGCGGTATTCCCACACCTGAAAGTTGCCTCTCAACGTCTGCTGAATTTCTGTAGGTTCATTCACTATAAAGTCAGAAATGGTATTAATATAAGGGTTTACATTAAAACTAAATAGATCGTTCTCCTTTTGAAATGTCAATGCAACTTTATGTGCTATTTCAGAATTGAAGCTTAAATCTCCCAGTTCGATTCGAGAAGCAGAATGGTGCAAGCCTTCACTAAAAAGTTCTGAGGAATTTGGCGCTCGAGATGCCATGGAATAGTTGAAAAACAATTTATAATCCTCACCAAATGTATAGTTGGCTCCTAAGGTAGCTGAACCGTTATTAAAATTTAGTTGCGGATTGGTTAAAATTTGATTCTCCAATTCTTCAAGCACAATTTCAGGAAATAGCTGGTCATAATTACGTAATTCCCAAAAGGAGGTTCTGTAAAATTTAAAAACATCCATAAAGGAGTAATCAAAACGGCCCCCGGCTTCCAGAAGCCATTGGTCATTTAATTGGTAGTCCATTACAAAGTACATTCCTAAGTCATACATCTGAAAATCAGGGATCAACCGTCTCACACCCGTTTCGGGATTTGCAACGTTTTTTTGATACTTCGCCATGAGCCCTGTTTTTAATACAATTTTATCAGACAAAGGTGCATCTAGATCTAGCAAAACGGTATGCGTATCTAATTGTAAATCTGATGCAGCCTTCTTTTTGTCATCCCCACGCCTGATGTCAAACTCAAGCCGATTGTTTCTTTGAAAATCGTATTGGATGCTAAGTTTTCCAAAGTTTTCAAACCGTTTAAATCCTTTTATAGTTGCCAAATGATGGGTGACATCTTGCCTAGGTGCATTGATCGTATATGTGAAATCGTTTATAATTAGTGGTACATCGCTGTCGATGGCTCTAATTTGATCTTGAGCACCGCCCAAATGTGAGGCCGCTAAAATTCCAATCTCATTTTTAAAGATTGAATAATACCCCTCAATACCATAGTCAAAACGGTTAAAACCTACTTGTAAAGAAGCACTTCTCTCAAAAATCCCTGTATTGCTCAATACATAGCCAGGAGCTTCAAAATCTCCAAAGCGTTTTAAGGATCCTTGCAGGGTTGCATACCATCCATTTTGATAACTTTTAGTCAATTTTGAGCTCAACGAGGCGCCACGCCCATTACTAGTTGCAGTCATCAAAGTTTTGCCATACAAACTGTCTTTTACCGGAACTTTAGAAGCTTCAGCAATAATTACGCCCCCTACAGCATCTCCACTGTATTGAAGTGCACCAGCTCCTTTTATGACGGTAAGGTTACTGACGGAATTTATGTCAATATTAGGTGCGTGTTCTGCCCCCCATTCTTGGTCTTCCATCCGCACCCCATTATTAACGATGACCACACGACTGCTGTGAAGTCCATTAATCATTGGTTTTACGACCGTGCTCCCTGTATTTAGTGACGATACACCACTCAAACTATTTAGAGCATCACCAAGAGAGCCACTATTAAAACGCTCCAACTCTTCTTTGTTAATAGTATTCTCGAGAAGTGTTTTGGATTTGTCACTGTAGGCTTTCCCTTCAATCGTAATTTGATTGAGTTCTTCAATATGATGCTCTAACTTAAATGACTTTTTGGTATTCCCAGAAATTCTAACAGTAAATCCTTTTGTCAAACAATAGGGGTGTGAAACCTGTATGAAATAGGTGTTATTACAAAGGTTTGAAAAAGAAAACTCTCCATCTAAACCCGTCTGAACAGTTTGTTCAGTGTCTGCAATAATAAGGGTGACTCCGATGAGCAATTGGCCATCGTGAATATCTGTTACTATACCTGAAAGTGAATTGTCACAATTTTGTGACAACGATGTAATACTGCTAAATAGCAGTACCAATAATGCATAGTTGCGCATATAAATTCTTAATTAATATTAAACGTGTTTGTTCGTATATTAAGAAAATACTGGGGGGCCGCGTAACTGATTATTTGTTAAGGTAGAGAAGTATAATTGTAATGGGGTATAGGTTGTACTGACCTTAACAGAAATTTGTGCTAAAAGTAAATCAGGATATTTAGCAATATCATAGTTGAAAGATGTAATATGGAAAGCACATATTTCGCAATTCTTTTCAGATTTATGTATGTGAGTACTCAGGTTATTACAAGTATCACCTTCATGCCCTTCAATCATATGGCTAAACTGAATTGCAGTCGGAAGTATTAAAGCTAATAAAAGCAATAACGCAGCAATATTTTTTGCAAGTTGATTGTTTAAATACATTTTACAAAAGTAAGTTGCAAAATTAATCAATTTATTTTAATTTCTTGTCAAATGTAATTTTATATTATGTGCGCTCAGGTTTACCTCTTAACTATGAATAAATTATCATGTTGAATAATACGGTTTCGTCATAAATTGTATATTTGGTTTCGTTTTAAAAGTTACTTATTTATCATTAATGATTAAAAATACAATCAGAAGTCTCGTTTTTCTAGCAATTTTCATTGTTAGCAACCCCCTCCATGCCCAATTTTCTAATATTCCAGGAACTCCTTTTGTTAAAAACTTTACGGAAGAAGCCATCAATAATGATTTAACAGTTTTTGACATTTCTCATGTTGTTGCACCTGAAAAAAAGCTGTACAAATCACCAAGCCATAATCCAGTCCCCCGAATTTGGATTACATGTTCTTCTCCATCCTTATCTATTATATTATTTATCATTAGTCCATCGTTAATAAATGGTAAGTAATTAACCACTTCCCCTTGTTTAAATAAAAAATCTTTTTTACCTATTTTTTTGTGGACTAAACGGTCTTCTAAATCTAGATATGCATCAATGTCTAAATCTATATGCGTATTAAATGCTTTAAATAAATTTGGATATTTCATTACTTAAAAGTCTTAATTTTAAATTAATAAATGGGTTATTACATATCTTTTTGAAAGTTCAAGATAGTCAATAATTTGTGGAGTCGCCGAGATTAACCTTCGGTTTTTCTCTTAGCTCCCTTTTAGGAAATACAGCAAACTGTGCTTTCAGCCCAGGTGTCTAAACCTACAAAAGCCCTTACAAATAAATTTGCAGGGCTTTTTTAAGGGTTTATTCACAGCTTTGCTGTGCTTCAAAGTGGAGCTAAAGGGAGTAAAATCGAACTATTTTGTTGAGGATTTAAAGAGGTTCAATTCTTTCAAATAAAATATAATTATCATTACTTTTATTATAATATATCAAATATGTATTAAATGTTTATAATTTTTAAACTAAATTGCATTACCAATTTAACGTTTAACCATGCACAAATTACTAATAGCTTTATTGCTAGCAACTTCCTTTTGTTTTAGCCAAACTCTCAGCATTGAATCAGGAAGTTTTGTTAGTGTTAACTCCAATAGTTCTGTTTCAGTAGACGGATTAGAATTATCCCCTAGTGTATCTCATACCATAACAGGGCCTAATTCTATTGCGCGATCGACTACCCCAATAGTTGTTGGAGATAACTCTAGTATTGAAAGAGTTTATGAATTATCAAATGAACTAACTGATTATTCAGGAATACTTTCTTTTCGTTATTTAGATTCTGAACTCAATGGTATTGACGAAGCAGAATTAGTTCTAGAAGTATTGGATGCCAACGATGTTTGGAACAATGTTGCTCCAAACATTGATGATACAAACAACATATTGAGTTATGATTTCACAGAACTTGTTGGATTTAAAAAAATTACTGCAAGTGCTTCATCAGCAACACTCACCATAAAAACAGAAACACTAAATGATATCGTACGTGTTTACCCAAATCCAACAACCGATAAAATAATTATAGTTTCTAATTTTGCGCAACACTCAACATTGTTCAATACAGCAGGTCAAAAAATATTAGAATCAAATGCCTTAGAACTGGATGTTACAGACTTACCAACAGGTGTTTATTTACTGAATTTACAAAACACACAAAACCAAATTTCAACATTTAAAATCATAAAACAATAAGATGAAAAAAATCACATTAATAGCACTTATGCTGTTCACAGCATTGGGTTACGCACAAGTAGGTATCAACACAAATAACCCTGATGCCTCTTCGGCATTAGAGATTGAATCCACTACAGGTGGAATTTTAATTCCAAGACTCACACAGACGCAGCGAGATGCAATTGTATCACCAGCTTCAGGGTTGATGATTTATCAAACGGATGAAGTATCAGGGTTTTATTTTTATGACGGAACGGCTTGGGCAAAAATTGATGGTGTAGCCGGTCCAGCAGGTCCTCAAGGAAATCAAGGTGCTCCAGGACCAGCAGGTGTTGATGGTCAAGACGGAGTTGATGGTGCTCAAGGTGTACAAGGCGACCAAGGAATACAAGGCGAGACTGGTACTCAGGGTCCAATAGGTCCAACAGGAAGTATAGGTGCTGCAGGAGCTCCTGGTGCTCAGGGTCCAATAGGTCCAACAGGAGCTCAAGGAAATCAAGGTGTTCAAGGTCCAGTTGGCGCGGATTCAACAGTTCTAGGTCCAGTAGGTCCAGTAGGTCCAGTAGGTCAGGCAGGTCCAATAGGTCCAACAGGAGCTCAAGGAAATCAAGGTGCTCCAGGCCCAGCAGGTGCAGATGGTGCTGATGGCGCTCAAGGTCCAATCGGTCCAGCAGGAGCTCAAGGTGTTCAAGGTCCAGTAGGTCAGGCAGGTCCAATCGGTCCAGCAGGAGCTCAAGGAAATCAAGGAGCCCAAGGCCTAGCGGGTCCAATCGGCCCAACAGGAAATCAAGGTGCTCAAGGTCCAGCTGGTGCGGACTCAACAGTTTCAGGTCCAGTAGGTCAGGTAGGTCCAACAGGGGCTCAAGGTCAAATCGGTCCAGCAGGTGCAGATGCAGATACAAGTGAAATTGCTGCTCTATCAGATATTATTAATAATGGTCAAGTAGCTCAGCCATTATCTATTGGTGATTTTGTAGGGGGCGGATTTGTATTTTGGATAGACCCAACAGATAACACTAAGGGTTTAGTTAGTGCTATAGAAGACCAGAGTACAGGGATTCGATGGTACAATGGCACTCACATCACAACTGGAGCAACAGGTACCGCGATAGGAACTGGAGCAGTCAATACAACGGCTATTATAAACGCCCAAGGTGAAACGGAAACGAGTTATGCTGCAGGTTTAGCAAGGGCATATAATGGTGGAGGTTATACCGACTGGTTTTTTCCTTCAAAAGACGAATTAAATGAGATGTATATAAAAAAACCAACGTTAGATGCAATCTCTGGATTTACACCATTTTCAGCTACCGTATACTGGACTTCTTCGGAAGTTGCTAATAATCGCGCATGGAAACAGAATTTCAATAATGGAGGTCAGGTCAATGATAACGCTAAGCACTCTTCAAGTGCTGTTCGTGCTATTCGTGCTGTGAGTGGTACTACAACAAGTTCTTTGTCTGCGATTACCGCCGAGCAAACCACCCAAAATACGGCAATAGATTTAAAAGCTAATATTGCTTCACCAACCTTTACAGGAACGGTAACCACTCCAACATTAATTGCTAGTGGAAACACCTATCCGAATACGACTGGTAATGCCAATCAAGTTTTAACAACAGATGGTTCTGGAACACTTTCGTGGACAACTTCTTCGGCAGAAACAATTAATGGAACAGTAAATGAAATTGAAGTTTCTACATCTGATTCTACAACCACCGTTGGATTGCCTGACAACACAACAATAACGACTAGTCTTACTGTTGATGGCTTATATTTTGGCACAGGATCTGGTGATGGCGATAACAATTTAGCCATCGGATCTTCGATGGGTTCGGGAACAGGAAAGCGAAATACTGCAATAGGATCGAGAGCTCTCGAATCTTACTCAGGAACTGGGTTTGATAACAATACTGCAATTGGATACTACAATATGAGAGCATTATCAACAGGTAGTGGAAATACAGCTTTGGGTGCCGAAAATATGTTTTCATTAACTACAGGAATTGCTAATACATCAATAGGAAATCAAACAATGCTTAACGTTTCTACAGGAAGCAATAATACTGGTTTAGGACAAAGAGCAGGAGAATCGATAACAACAGGTACAAACAACACTTTGATTGGACTTGATGCAAATGTGAGTTCACCTAATGCAAATAATGAAACTGTAATAGGTAAAGGTGCTATTGGCTCTGGCGATAATACAGTTCAATTGGGTAATACAAGTGTTACGAATGTAAAAACAAGTGGATCAATAACTGCAGGAGAGATTACAATTCCAAACACTGACGGTACAAGCGGACAGGTTTTAACAACGGATGGTTCTGGAGCACTATCGTGGACAACTTCTTCGGCAGGGGTTAGCGGTTCAGGAACTGGTAATATGATAGCCAAATTCGATGGGTCTTCAACAGTACTAGGAAATAGCTCAATTTATGATGATGGTACAAATGTTGGTATTGGGACAGTTAGTCCTGCACAACTTTTACATGTAAAGGCTGCTTTAGGTGATGCTAAAGCATTAATTAATGCGTATGGTGAGGGTGATGAGGCTCACCTTATGTTGAGAGCAGGTGGTATTAATAAAACGGCTATTGTTGCATCAGGAATTAGTAATTGGGGTAGAACGGATTTACGTTTTATACTAAATAGCTATACTAACGCCAATGATTATGGATTATCAGACACTAAAATGATAATAAAGAATGATGGTAAAGTTGGAATAGGAACTAATTCACCAACCGAAAAGTTAGATGTTGCAGGCAATATTAAATTCAATGGTGCACTTATGCCAAATAATAATGCAGGTTCATCGGGGCAGGTATTAACATCCTCGGGAACAGGAGTTCCTACATGGACGACTCCATCAAGTGGTTCAGATTCTGTATATAGTGTCAACACTTTCTATGCAGAGTTAGGTGGGTTTGTAATTGAAGTCCGTGATGGTGGAAAACACGGTTTGGTGGTCGCAATGCAAGACCAAGGTGTCTCTACATGGTATCCAATTGATAATCTTTTAAATGATATCACAAGACACGATACTAACGGCGCTAAATTTATGGATTGGCGCTTACCCACTATTAGAGAGTTAGAATTAATTTATTTAGCTAAAGCAAATATTTCTCCAATGTGGGGCGGTAATGATTATTGGAGTTCCACTCAACCTGGTTACGGTAACGCATATTTTGTTAATATGGCAAATGGTTTTGGAACTTCTTCTAATAGCCCTGGAGCAAACCACTCAACTAATAATTCAAAAGCTGTACGTGCTGTACGGGCGTTTTAAAAGAAACTCTAGTTAAATTATTAAAATACCACTCTACAAGGGTGGTATTTTTTTGTAATTATGTGCTATTTTTATAACAATTTGATATTGTTGATTTAATTTAAAGTTTAATAAGAACTAATTTTCTTGAAATAATCAAATAATTATTACCAAAAATAAAAAATTATTCTTGAGAATAAAAAGTGGAGCAGAGGGGAGTGAAGTCGAACTTTTTTAGGTCTGATTTAGCTGTTTTTAGAAAAAATTACTCCCAAGTATAAAAAATTATTCTTGGGAATAAAAAGTGGAGTCGCCTAGATTAACCTTCGGTTTCTCTCTTAGCTCCCTTTTAGGAAATACAGCAAACTGTGCTTTCAGCCCAGGTGTCTAAACCTACAAAAGCCCTTACAAATAAATTTGCAGGGCTTTTTTAAGGGTTTATTCACAGCTTTGCTGTGCTTCAAAGTGGAGTCGCCGAGAATCGAACTCGGGTCCAAACAAGCTAATAAAAAGCTTTCTACACGTTTAGTTTTTATTTAATTGTCGGAAATAAACTGACTAAAAACGGCCCACTTATTCCTTAGCTTTTTTAATTTCGAATCCCTACCAAAGCCTTAGAGAATCTAGGTTGACATTTACGATGTCTCAAAATTGAACGCCGTGAACCAAGGCTTTCAGGAGACATTTAGCTTTCCCGCCTTGCGGGACTAGGCTCATCCTACTATAATTCGGATTAAGCAGCTAAAGCGTAGTTATTCTCGCCGTTTAAATGGTGATATGGCCTTTTACGTGTATCAATATCATCACACGACGTGCTTACAGTTTAGTAGATCTCGCTGTCAATACCAGTCGACCCCATTACTATAATCCCCCAAAGAGGGGAGGCAAAGTTACAAAAAAACTTGTGCAACCGCTCAAATCCTTTTACTTTCGTGAAAAATCTTTTAATATTTTTTATCTGCCTATGAAATTTGCCATCATTCAAGAACGAAAATCGCCCCCAGACAGACGTGTAGTTTTAGACCCAACATCCTGTCAAAAACTACTTTCAGACTTTCCATCTGCAAAGTTAGTGGTTGAAACTTCACCCATTCGTATTTTTTCAGATGCAGAGTACACCAAAGTAGGTTTAGAGGTCGTTAAAGATGTCAGTGAGGCAGATGTATTGATAGGCGTTAAAGAAGTCCCGATCGATGCCTTAATCCCAAACAAAAGCTATTTTTTTTTCAGTCATACCATCAAAAAACAACCTTACAATCGAGAGTTGCTGCGCGCGATTTTAGATAAAAACATCACCCTTTATGACCATGAAACTCTGATTAATAAAAACAAGCACCGACTGATTGGATTTGGCTATTATGCAGGGGTTGTAGGCGCTTATAATGGCATGCGAACTTTAGGATTAAAACAAACTATATTTGAATTACCAAAAGCGACAACACTCAGTGGTCGTCAGGCATTAAATACAGAATTAGATCAAATCACACTTCCTAATATTAAAATTATTTTGACTGGAACGGGACGTGTAGGGCAGGGGGCTAAAGAAATTTTAGACCATCTAAATATTAAAAAAGTGTCGGTTGACGATTTCTTAAATAAAGATTTTACAGAAGCGGTCTATGTACTTTTAGATGTATTGGACTATTGCGAACGTATAGATGGGCAGCATCTAGGGAAGTCCGATTTATTTAAACACCCAGAAGCATACCGCTCTACCTTTGATCGCTTTACATCCGTAGCCGATCTATTTGTAGCTGGTCATTTTTACGGAAAAGGAGCTCCTGCATTTTTCACACGGGATCAAGCCAAAGCAGAATCCTTTAAATTAAAAGTTGTGGCAGACATCAGTTGTGATATCGATGGGCCTGTGGCCTGTACCATCCGACCCTCTACCATTGAAAGTCCCATTTATGGCTATGATCCGCAAACAGAAACGGAAGTCGATTTTAGAAATACCAATGCGATTGCCGTCATGGCAGTAGATAATTTACCCTGTGAATTGCCAAAAGATGCCAGTGAAGGATTTGGAGAAATTTTTGTAAAAGACATCATCCCATGCTTTTTTAATAAGGATGCCTATGGGGTTTTAGAACGGTCTCGAATGACTAAAAACAGACAACTTACGCCGGCATTTTCATACCTCCAGGCGTATGTTGACGGCAGCGAATAGAAATAAAAAAGCCTGTCCGAATGGACAGGCTTTTTGTAAAAAAATAATGTAAAAGTAAAAATTAGAGAATTCTAACGTTTACTGCATTCATACCTTTTCTACCTTCTTTTAATTCAAACTCAACTTTGTCACCTTCATTAATCTCATCGATTATTCCAGTTACGTGTACGAAGTACTCTGTGTTTGAATCATCTTCTGTAATGAACCCAAATCCTTTGGATGCATTGAAGAACTTTACTGTACCGTTTTTCACTTGTATAATTTTTAGACTACAAATGTACTATTATATTTCACTTATGCACAGTTTTTAATAATTTATTAAGATTTTTATTATTATAATATATTTCATAAAACGCTCATATCTAGAATTCTATCAGCACCTGATTCCTAGTTAAATCTTCAAAAACCTCACGTTTTCGAATGAGATGAGCTGTCTCATTATACCATAAAACCTCGGCAGGACGGTAACGTGAATTATAATTACTCGCCATCATAAAACAATAGGCTCCTGCATTCTTAAAGGCAAGAACATCCCCTTCTGTAATTTCATTGATACGTCGATTGTTGGCAAACGTATCCGTTTCACAAATATAACCTACAACAGAATAGAAGCGTTGTTTGCCCTCTGGGTTTGAAATGTTTACAATATCCTGCTGAGCACCATAAAGCATCGGACGAATGAGATGGTTAAATCCAGAATCTATTTGTGCAAAAACGGTTGAGGTTGTTTGTTTGATGGCATTTACTTTCGCTAAAAAGTATCCAGATTCACTCACCAAAAATTTCCCAGGTTCAAATGCTAAAGTCAGATCCTTACCATAGTTCTTACAAAAAGTCTGAAAGCGCTCCGTTAATTTTTCGCCTAATTCCTCAATATTAGTTTCGATGTCGTTCTCTTTATAAGGCACTTTAAACCCAGATCCAAAATCAATAAATTCAAGATTGTCAAACTGTCTCGCAACGTCAAATAAAATCTCACTCGCTTGTATAAACACATCAATATCCAAAATGTCACTTCCGGTGTGCATGTGAATCCCATTAATCGTCATGTTTGTGTTTTCAACAATACGCAACAATAAAGGCGTTTGGTGAATGGAAATTCCAAATTTAGAATCAATATGTCCGACTGAAATATTGGTATTACCACCCGCCATAATGTGTGGATTGATTCGAATACATACGGGGACTTTTGGATGTTTAGTTCCAAATTGCTCTAAAATCGAAAGATTATCAATATTAATTTGAACCCCCAATTTAGCTACGTTTTCAATCTCTTCCAAAGAAACACCGTTGGGCGTATATATAATATTTTCAGCTTGAAAACCCGCCAGCAATCCTAACTGTACTTCTTGAATTGACACCGTGTCCAATCCAGCACCCAAGTGGTTGATAAATTTAAGAACTGAAATATTGGTCAATGCTTTGGCGGCATAATTAACTTTCAAATGTTTGACTTTACTAAAAGCTGCTGTTAACCGTTTGTATTGGGTTTCCATTTTATGTGCGTCATACACGTAAACGGGGCTTCCATAGTCTTTTGCAATCTGTAATAAAGTGTCTTGATTCATTGTTTCTAAATTTTAATATTTATTCTAGTTGAAACGTCAAAACTAAATCTAATCCTTAGATGTACCATAAAAATAAAAAAATAATACTATTTTTACACAAAATGTTAAATAATAAACAAATTGAAAACAATCGCTTCCTGTGTTCAAGAGATTTTAGTGTCCAGACCTTTTTTGGAAGAAGCACTCACCCGTGAGATTATAAATTTTTCAGCCTTAGCAAAAGATTTAAATACCACTATTTCTGAGATGTTACGCAGACCTGTAAAAGATGGTGCCATTATGATGGCATTAAGACGCTATGATCAACCTATTAATACTGAAGATACAGTACGCTTAAAAAATGTATTTAAAAACTTAGGCGATATCACTGTGCGCTCCAATTTAAGTGATTTTACATTTCAGAATTCCAAGACATTAATCAACAGCCATTCAAAAGTATTAGAAAAAATCAATACGAAACATCAAATATTTTATGCGTTCACCCGTGGAATTTTTGAAAGTAATATTATGAGTTCCACCTCAGAAAAAGAGAGCATTTTTGAGGTCTTTAAAAATGAAACACTCATTGGCTTGCAAGATAATTTATCGGCCATAAGCATTAACTTACCACAAGGTAATTCTAAAATTGTTGGATTGTACTATCAAATATTTAAGCGGCTGGCTTGGGAAAATGTCACTTTATACGAAGTCATTTCAACCACAAATGAGTTCACCATCCTCGTTGAAGACCATTTAGTTGATAAAGCATTCTCAGTCATAAAAGGGTTGAAATATTAGATGGATATAAAAAACGAATTAACTCAAAATCAATTCTAAAAATTATTGGTAAAACGCATAAGGTTAATTACTTTTGGGCTCTAAAGTTTTTAAATATTTCTTCCTATGAGGAAATAAAAAATAAATCTATTTAAAGATGAACTTACACGAATACCAAGGAAAAGAAATATTAAGCACTTTTGGCGTAAAAATCCAAAAGGGAATCGTCGTAAATACGCCTCAAGAAGCGGTTGCTGCTGCCAAAAAACTGACCGAAGAAACTGGTACAGGCTGGCACGTCCTAAAAGCCCAAGTACACGCAGGTGGTCGTGGTAAAGGTGGTGGGGTTAAACTTGCTAAAAATCTAGGTGAAGTAGAATCGATTGCAGATCAAATTATCGGCATGCAATTAGTGACGCCTCAAACCTCTGCCGAAGGCAAAAAAGTACACCAAGTATTGGTAGCTGAAGATGTATATTATCCTGGTGAGACGGAAACGAGTGAATTTTATGTCTCAGTTCTTTTGAACCGAACGACAGGAAGAAATATGATTATGTATTCTACGGAAGGTGGAATGGATATCGAAACCGTTGCTGAAGAAACACCACATTTAATTTTTACAGAAGAAATTGATCCTGCAACTGGAATGTTACCATTCCAAGCGCGTCGTGTAGCTTTCAACCTTGGTTTATCAGGGGCTGCATTTAAGGACATGACTAAATTTGTAACAGCTTTATATACGGCTTATGACAAATCGGATGCATCGTTATTTGAAATCAACCCAGTATTAAAAACAAGTGATAATAAAATATTAGCAGTCGATGCCAAAGTAACCATTGACGACAATGCTTTATTCAGACATAAAGATTATTTAGAATTAAGAGACATTCGCGAAGAAAATCCTATTGAAGTTGAAGCAGGTGCTTTAGGTCTTAATTATGTAGATTTAGAAGGCAACGTTGGCTGTATGGTAAACGGTGCAGGTTTGGCAATGGCGACGATGGATTTAATCAAACAAGCAGGAGGTGAGCCAGCTAACTTTTTAGATGTTGGTGGTACGGCAGATGCTGCACGTGTAGAAGCCGCTTTTCAGATTATCTTAAAAGATCCAGAAGTAAAAGCCATTTTGATTAATATTTTTGGAGGAATTGTGCGTTGTGACCGTGTGGCTCAAGGAGTGATTGACGCTTATAAAAACATGGGAACTATCAATGTGCCAATCATTGTACGCTTACAAGGAACCAATGCGGATATCGCCAAAAAATTAATTGACAACTCCGGACTGGATGTTCAAAGTGCTGTTGAATTTCAAGAAGCTGCTGACAAAGTACAAGCTGTTTTAGCTTAAATAGACATTACAGACTCTAAACAGAGTTTATAGATATAAAAAAATCCAGAGCATTCGCTCTGGATTTTTTTTGTGAATTATTTTTTATAAATTGCAGGTGTATTAACGTCCCAAACGCTCTACACCCATGAAAATTAGTGTTGCACAAATCAAACCA
Organism: Formosa sp. Hel1_33_131; assembly: GCF_001735745.1. Classification (NCBI taxonomy): domain Bacteria; kingdom Pseudomonadati; phylum Bacteroidota; class Flavobacteriia; order Flavobacteriales; family Flavobacteriaceae; genus Formosa; species Formosa sp. Hel1_33_131. Next base: position 280,595 of record NZ_CP017260.1, on the reverse strand, counting down.
TTCAAAGGAGGTGTTGAGAAAAATATAACGGCTCATTTAGAACTCATAGAATTGGCCACTACAGAGAAAGTTTCTGCGGTGTTTTTTCCGGAGCTTTCAATTACAGGTTATGAACCTGAATTAGCGAAATCATTGGCGACAACTCAAAAAGACAAACGGTTTGATGTCTTTCAAAAGGTGAGCGACTTAAATAATATTACCATTGGATTTGGAGTTCCAACTGCAGGAATTTCAAAACCTTTAGTCAGTATGATCCTATTTCAACCCAATAAAGAACGAATGACTTACTCTAAGCAATATTTATATCAAGGTGAAGAGCAGTATTTTGAGAATGGAAAAAAACCGTGTTTTATCCAAATTGATAACCATAAAATAGCACCAGCGATATGTTATGAATCTTCAGTTTCTGAACATTGTGATGCTGCGATTTCTCAATCAGCGACTATTTATGTTGCCGCAGTGATGACTAATGTGTCTGGGATCAATAAAAAACTAAATATTTTATCAAGCTTGGCTAAAAAACATAAAATAATAGTTTTAATGTCCAATTTTGTAGGAATCTCTGGAGGTTCTGAATCGGCAGGTAGATCTTCAATATGGAATCAAAAAGGGGAATCAAAAAGGGGAATTGAAAGGACAAATGAATCCTACAGATGAAGAACTTTTGATTTATGATACGGATACAGATTGTGCAATTAAAAAATCTATCGAACCTAAATAAAACCATTTAAAACTTCTTTGTATGGGAGAGCAGAAAGTAAATACAAAATCAGATCATCAAGCGAGGATAGAGTTCCTTCGCCACCTTATGGAAGACCTTAAAAGTCTTGAATATATGTTTGAGAAGAAGATGATCGAAGACGATATTGTCCGTATTGGAGCCGAACAAGAATTCTGTTTGGTCAATGAATATTGGCGTCCTGCCAAAAATGCGTTGGAAGTGCTTGAAGCAATTAATGATTCGCATTTCACTACGGAATTAGCACGTTTTAATTTAGAAATAAATTTGGACCCTATAGAACTTAAAACAGATGCTTTCAAAAAAGTAGAAAATCAGTTAAAGTCCCTTTTGGAAAAAGCAAAAACCGCTGCTAATAACAACAACACTAAAATCCTACTGACAGGGATTTTGCCAAGCATTTCAAAACATGAGTTGGATCTTGAATTTATGACACCCTTCGATCGCTATTATGCTTTGAATGAGGTACTCAAAAAAGCTAAAGGTGAAAATTTTCGAATGAATTTTGCGGGCGTTGACGACCTCCCAATTATGCACAATTCGGTAATGTTTGAAGCTTGCAACACCAGTTTTCAAATGCATCTACAAATAGCTCCTGATGATTTTGCCTCGAGCTATAATTGGGCACAAACAATCGCTGGGCCTGTATTAGGAGCTTGTGTGAATTCGCCCTTACTTCTTGGAAAAGAACTTTGGAGTGAAACCCGCATTGCATTGTTCCAACAAAGTATTGACACCCGAAGAGTCTCCTTGGCTCAGACGGAACAACAATCTAGAGTCACTTTTGGGAACAGTTGGTTTACAGGAACCATCGTAGATTTCTATAAACACGAAATATCTAAATTTAGAACCTTGCTAACAAAGGAAATTAAGAGCAGTTCTTTTGACGAATTGAAAGCTGGGAAAATCCCAAAGCTAACAGCACTTAACTTGCACAATGGAACCATTTATAGATGGAACCGTCCTTGCTATGGAGTAGGAAATGGGAAACCTCATGTTCGTATCGAGAACAGGTACATTCCATCAGGTCCAACCGCCACAGACGAAATGGCTAATTTTGCGTTTTGGGTGGGACTTATGAAAGGCCGACCGACTGAATTTGATGATATCCCTAGAACATTGGATTTTGAAGATGTGAAATCCAATTTTATTCGTGCTGCAAGGACAGGCACTGAATCTATTATGAACTGGAGAGGGAAATTAATTCCACTCGATCAACTGGTATTAGAAGTATTGCTGCCCATTTCCAAAATAGGATTGGAACGCATGAAAATTGATAACGATGATATCGATAAATATCTAGACGTGATTAGAGATCGGCTTTTAAAATCGACAGGGTCGCAGTGGATGGTAACAAATTATCGTTATCTGAAAAAGCAATTAAAACCAGATGATGCCTTAATAGCACTTACTTCGACCTTACATACCAATCAGGAATCTTATGACAAAGTGAGTGAATGGCCAAATTTACAAAGTATCAAATTTTTCAACTCTACAGCAACAAAAGTTGGTCATCTTATGACCTCAACACTTATAACGGCTAAAACCTCAGATTTAGGATTGTTGACACTCAATTATATGAAGTGGAATACGATTCATCATTTACCAGTTGTAAACAATGACGGAACATTGGTCGGCTTAATTACATGGCAGCATCTAAAACAATTTTGGGATCAGGTACAGGATGCTAACAATTCAATCAGTGCACGAGAAATTATGATTACCGATGTATTTACTGCACAAACATCTACTCCTTTAAACAAAGCCATTGCCCTCATGAAAAAACATAAAATAGGGTGTTTGCCCGTATTACAAGAAACTCAACTGGTTGGAATTTTAACACTCAAAGACCTTATCCATGTTTATAATGCCTGAAGTTCATAGCAAAGCACTCAATCAAACCATTAGCGTGAACCGAATTGTGGGACGAATAGACGGGGAGTATCCAGGGCCTTGTTTGGTTTTTTTGGGAGGTATTCACGGAAATGAACCTTCGGGGCTGTTTGCCTTGCATCAAGTTCTTAAGGAATTGCAACCAAAGCAAAACGAATTTTCTGGAACGATGATTGCCATAAGCGGTAATTTATGGGCCTTGGAAAGAGCGGTGCGTTACCACAAAACAGACTTGAATCGTCTCTGGTCACAAGATAAAATAGAAGCCTTAGAAAATGGAGATCTCATCCCTGAGAATGAGGATGAAAAACAACAGTTGGAAATTTTTCAATTACTAAATACCATTTTAAAAGAGGAGGAAGGCCCTTTCTACTTTTTTGACCTTCATACAACTTCAAGTGCATCTCCTCCATTTATTACGGTCAATGACAGCTTGTTGAATAGAAAATTTACGCAGCAATATCCGGTGCCTTTAATTTTAGGTATTGAAGAGTATCTTGAGGGACCACTTCTAAGTTATATTAATGAACTCGGATATGTTTCTTTTGGGTTTGAAGCGGGTCAGCATGACGCTCTAAGTTCTGTTGAGAATCATAAAATTTTCATCTATTTGTCACTTGTATTTACGGGGGCACTCGCTAAAAATGCTGTTGGTTTTGACCACTATATCGACCATTGGAACACCCACTTTCCAGAACATCAACATTTTTACGAGGTGTATTATCGATTAGAAGTTAAAAAAAAGGAACGATTCGTTATGAAACCAGGGTTTTTAAATTTTCAAACCATCAAACGAAAAGAGGTTTTGGCAACACTCAATGAACAACCCATTTACGCTTTAAAAAAGGCCATTATTTTTATGCCACTCTATCAATCTCAAGGGAGTGATGGTTATTTTCTGATACGAAAAATATCCCCTTTTTTCTTACTCCTTTCAGAAGTTCTAAGAACCTACAAAACGGATCGAATCTTTGTGATGCTTCCAGGCGTTAAATGGGCTTCAGAACTGAAAGATACAATGGTAGTGAACTTGCGTATTGCACGTCTGATTACCAAACAGTTGTTTCATCTTTTTGGCTACCGAAGCAAACAGAAAGATCGCACCCATTTGATTATAAAAAACCGAGAATATAAATCAAGAATAGACGATTATAAAGAAGAACAATGGTATAAAGATTCGGTTTTTGAAAACAAATAAACGATCTAAAGTTCAATTTATAAATTTTCTTTTATTTCTGTATCCGTTAACACATCGGGTCTGAATTCACTCATAATTTCTTCTTGCTTAGACTTCGCATATTTGAAACCAGATTTCCACCATTTTCGCATCAATCCTTTATCAAAAACTAAAGAGTTTGTGGTTAAAACGGTAGGGGTATAATATAAATTAAGCTTTACATTTTTATTGTTTGCAGCGAGTTTTCCAATCGTAATATTATGTCTTTCTACGTGTGTGAGCATAAAATCAAAAATATCAAATAGTAAAGAAAACGGATTTTTAGCAGGTAATTTATTAAATTGAGTCACCTCTGTTTCTAAAATAATGGCATCAATTTCTGTGGCGCCTCTTAAAATGGCTTCTCTAATAGGTACTAAAGAACCAAAACCACCATCAGCATACTGATAATGATTTTTTTCTAACAAACTCATAAATGGAATATAGTTGCAGGAACCCCAAATCCAATCGCAAAAATCGTCATAGGTACACTCTTGAATTGATTTATATTCAACTCTATTTGCTGTTAAATTTGAAACAGTTACGATTACTTCTTTGTTTTCTGCTCTAATTTTAGCGTACATTTCTTTGGTAATATTCTTCTTAATTAAACGTCTTAAGTTTTTGCTTTCACCAAACGTTTTTCTTCCGTTTAAAAAATTCCAAAGGGTGTTTAAATGCCGAATACTGATCACTTTTTCTCCATCAACTTTTTTAATTTTAAAAGGATTGTTACTGAAAATGCTTTTCTGGTTTACATTTGTGTAGAGTTCTTTGAGTTCATCTAACATGCCTAAAGCGAGATGCGAAACCATCAAACTCCCTGTAGAAGTACCTAAAAATAAATCGTATTCTTTGCCTTCATTTTTCATTAAATATTGCGCAACTCCGCCTGCAAATGCTCCTTTGCTTCCACCTCCAGAAATTACCAATGCTCTTTTCATGTGTGTATTTATTGATTTTTAACGGTCATACTTCGACGGCGCCTGTCTGTCGATAGGCAGGCTCAGTGCAAGTATGGTACATCCATTTAATCATTTCCCTTGAGTACCAAGATTTAGTTATGGATGTTTCATAACCTATAATTAAGTTCTTTACTTCAGTTCTATAAAAATATTAAAAAAGAAATGAAAAGCCGAGGTTATTTCCGCTTTACTTTTTTTTAATTTAAAGTTAGCTTCTTTGAATTGATAGGTTTTAATGCTAATGAAACTCGTATATTTGTTTTAAATTACAATCAATAATTAACCAATGAAAAATAATTTGAATTTCTTGATTCAGATCAATGTATAAGAATTATTAATAAAATAAATTTGGGTTAATTTAATTTTTATTTAATGCATAAATTACAATTCGCTTTACTGCTAGTAACTTCTTTTTGCTTCAGTCAAACAGCTCCGGACTTAACAACGCAATTAACGGAAGATTACAATTTGGAAATGCCATCCTTAAAACCGTATATAATTTATATGAATGCATTTGTAGAGGAACCAGACACGATTGCTTCTGTTACTTTGGGTATCGATTCAGATGTGTTTACAGCAGTTGAAGAAACGGGGTTTTATTATTTTTTGTGGACACCTTCAGGTTATGGGAATCATATTATAGAAATCACGGCAACTTCCACTTCTGGCACTCAAACGACCCTAACAAAAACTATTAATGTTGTACAAGAATCTACATCTCAGAATGTAGAGACCTTGAACGATGACATTATTGAATATACAGGGGATGCTGATAGTAAATGGCATTACGGAACTTATACGTTACCACAGTCTGTGGGGGTTTACGACTCAATAAATGCAACACTTACAGTGGAATGTCCACAAATTAATGGAGGATGTGATGATTGGGAACGATTATCACAGATTGAAATTAAAGCACCAAACGGAAATTGGATTCAGATTATAAGGTATGTTACCCCTTATGGAATTGGTTGCAATCATGTTACAGACCTCACTAATTATAATTCGCTGTTACAGGGAGAAGTTGAATTTAGAGTATTTATTGATACTTGGGGAACTGGTGGTTGGCAATTGTCTCTGGATTTAGAGTATATTCAAGGGACTCCAAGTTATGACTATTCTTCTGTTACAGAAATTTGGGATAATGATTATGATTTTGGAGATCCCTCAAACTTACAACCAGTTGAATCTTACAATCTTAACCTTAACAATGGAATTCAACAATCTTATTTATCTGTTTCAACTACGGGTCATAATTGGGGTGAGAACATTTCAAGTGCTGCTGAGTTTTTTGAGGCGACCCATTATTTAGATATTAATAATGAACAAGTGTTCATACAAAATTTATGGAATACTTGTGATCCAAATCCAGACAGTTGTACAGCTCAACTTGGAACTTGGGAGAATAATAGAGCCGGCTGGTGTCCGGGTTCAATAGCGAGTCCCGATATATACGACCTTTCTGCTTATATAGGATCTTCTTTTGATTTGGATTATCGATTTCACCCAGACTATGTAGATTTGTGTCATCCAAATAATTCTGATTGTGATGAAGAAACAATTTCTGGTTGTAATGATTGTGATAATCAATTTAACCCTTACTATAAGGTAGATGTTCACGTTATTAGCAAGAGTGATGAACCATTAATTTTTAGTGTGCCTCTTGGAATTAATAGTATTGAGAATAGTGGAACTTATGATTTATCAATCTATCCAAATCCAACCAATGGGAAGTTTTCTATTCAATCATCTATTCAAGATGCGGAAACAAAAGTTAGAGTTTTAACCATTGAAGGTAAACAAGTGAAATCGTTTCATTTTAACACTAAAGAAGAGTTAATGAATCACGATTTTGACCTCAGTGATTTAACAAGCGGTATCTATTTTATAAGCATGAAAAATAAATATGGTTTAGCCACAAAAAAACTAATTCTTAAATAAGAAAAGGAATTATTTTTTAAGAATTATTAAATTGTTTTTTAGCAAGAAATAATATCTGCTTACCATGTTAGATTGTTAAACTTTTAAAGCCTCCAACTTTTTTTGGTAGTCTTTAATTTGATCTCTAAACTGTGCAGCATGTAAGAAATCCAAATCTTTTGCTGCAGACTCCATGAGCTTTCGGGTGTCTCTGATTTTTTGTTCTAATTCAGGAGCTGCCAAGTATGCATTTTCCGGTTCCGCCGCTTTGAGCGCCTCCTGTTCATAATAATAACTACTCACCGAGTTCTTAGTCAGTGCATTGTTTAAACTTTTATTAAGTGCTTTAGGTACGAGTTTGTGTTTGGTATTGTAGGCAATTTGTTTTTCCCGACGGTACTCCGTTTCATCGATGGTTTTTTGCATGCTTTTGGTAATCTTATCTGCATACATAATAGCACGTCCGTTGAGGTGTCTGGCAGCGCGTCCTACGGTTTGCGTGAGTGAGCGTGCCGAACGCAAAAAACCTTCCTTATCTGCGTCTAAAATCACTACTAATGAGACTTCTGGAAGGTCCAAACCTTCTCTTAATAAGTTGACACCTACAAGCACATCAAATATCCCTTTACGTAAATCTTGCATAATTTCAACCCGTTCCAAGGTATCCACATCACTATGGATATAACGACAGCGAATTTGAATACGTGCCAGATATTTGGTCAACTCTTCTGCCATTCGTTTGGTTAGAGTAGTGACCAATGTTCGTTCGTCTTTTTCGACGCGTTGTTGAATTTCTTCAATCAAATCGTCAATTTGATTCAAACTCGGCCGTACTTCTATAATAGGGTCCAACAATCCCGTTGGTCGAATAACCTGTTCGACAACAACACCACCTGATTTTTCCAATTCATAATCGGCTGGGGTGGCACTGACATACAATACTTGGTTTTGAAGGCTTTCAAATTCTTCAAATTTTAAAGGTCGATTGTCCATTGCTGCAGGCAAGCGAAAGCCATATTCAACTAAATTTTCTTTACGACTCCGATCGCCACCATACATCGCATGGACTTGAGATATGGTCACGTGACTTTCATCAATCACCATCAATGAATCACTCGGAAAATAATCTAATAAACAAAAGGGACGGGTGCCTGGTGCTCGCCCATCCAAGTAGCGTGAATAGTTTTCAATTCCTGAACAATAGCCCAATTCGCGAATCATTTCCAAATCAAACTCCGTACGTTCTTTCAAACGTTTCGCTTCAAGGTGTTTTCCAATGTCTTTAAAATAGTCGTGTTGTAGAACCAAATCATCTTGAATGTCTTTGATCGCATTTTGTAAAATATCAGGCGAGGTCACAAACATATTTGCAGGATATATGGTTACACTTTCATAGACTTCGATGACTTTGTTGTTGTTAACGTCAAAAGCTTCAATGGCTTCAATTTCATCGCCAAAAAAGTGAATTCTAAACCCATGATCGGCATAACTAGGGAATACATCTACTGTATCCCCTTTAATTCTAAAGTTACCATGATTAAATTCGCCTTCGGTTCTTGAGTATAAACTTTGAACGAGTTTGTGTAACAAAGCAGTTCTTGAAATGACTTCATTTGCTTTTAGGCTGATGACATTTTTCTGAAATTCAGCAGGATTCCCAATTCCATACAAACACGAAACCGAAGCAATGACAATGACATCTCTTCGCCCCGATAATAGGGAAGAAGTGGTGCTTAAGCGCAGCTTTTCAATTTCTTCATTAATGGATAAATCTTTTTCTATATAGGTTCCTGAAACAGGAATGTAGGCTTCTGGCTGGTAATAATCGTAATAGGATACAAAATATTCAACAGCATTTTCAGGGAAAAACTGTTTGAATTCTGAATACAGTTGTGCGGCAAGGGTTTTGTTATGCGCCAACACAAGTGTAGGTCGCTGTACTTCTTGAATGATATTGGCGACCGTGAATGTTTTTCCAGACCCAGTAACTCCCAAAAGTGTTTGGTATTTTTCATCGGACTCAATTCCAGCTACTAATTGTTTTATAGCAGTCGGTTGGTCACCAGTGGGTTTGAAATCAGAAGTAAGCTTAAATTGCATAGCTGCAAAGCTAATGCAAAGAAAGCGCTAGAGCAAAGAGAGTCTAAAAATATTTTTTAAAAACAGATTAATAATTCATATAAACCCAACCAGATCTGGGTTTTGCATTTTGAACATTCAAATACAATACATAAAAATAGGTTCCAACAGGTAAGAGGTTGTCGCCTTTGAGCGGGCCGTAATTGGCTTTTCCATCCCATTTAAGATCGTTATTCCCTTTAAAAATAATAGCTCCTAAACGATTGAATATTAAGAGTTCGTGTTGTAAAAACACATCGTAGAGCCCATCTATGTTAAACCAGTCATTAAAGCCATCTCCGTTGGGTGAAAAACCCTGAGGGATGTTAGGGTCACATTCGTTGACCTCTAAATTCACTGAAAAAATTTCATAACAGGGGTTTGCATCTACTCTGAAATAGATGGTGTCAACTCCGTTCGAATTGATGTATTGTGAGGGATCTATCAACGCACCTAGGTCATCAATCAAATCTTCTAAGGATTGATAAAAGATAGCGGTTTCTAAATCGAATGAAGAATCTATTTCATTTAAAGCATTTCGTAAATTAAAAACGGCTTCATTGTTTCCGAAATTACAACCTATTAAAGGAGTTAAAGGAGTCGGATCAGGAGATTCTAAAAATTCAATAGAGGTGTTAGCCGTATTGTTTGTTTCACTAATTTCAGTGATAATTCCAGCCCCAGTACCGTCATCATCCACTACAATTGTAAGGTTAACAGGATCTAAAAGTGATGGATCAACCGTAACACTAATTGTATTTGACTCCGTTTCATTAATAGGGATGTCGTTTAGGGTTTGTGCTTGAGCAACGAGGACAGCGTTGGCATAAAATGAGATGGGCGTATTTGCGGGCAGAAAGTGTGTGGAATTCAGATTTTCTACAGAATATTCAACAGTTAATTCACGAGAATTGCAACTTTGTTCAATAGTGTCTATAACGACACTCGCATCTGGTAATTGACTGTTTAATACGGTAATGATATTATTGACCATTACTAAATCTTGTCCAGAAGATAATTGTATGATTGCAGATGAATCCCCCACATTAATGGTGTTTTCTATGGGATAAACGTCGATATCCATATTGTATAAATTGGAGTCGTTCGTAAAGCTATTGGTGCCATTAAAGGCGTTATTCGCGGGATTAAGAGGTGGGTTACTAAGTGTGATGCCATTCATTTGTAAGACTTCATTGACTGCCAAACCAGCATCGCCTTCCCAAGCTATAAAACCGATTCTAGCACCATTAGTATCCATGACATTAAGATTGTCCAATTGAATGGTGATATTACTTGGGACACTTTCTAAGCCATCATAAACGTTTAATTGATTGAGTGGAAGGTTAGGGTCTGAGTAAATGATAGTAATGGCCCAGCCCGCAAAATTTGTCCCTGTAGAGCAATAGTCAGATGAAATGTTTATTTGTTCTAAATTACTAAGGGTATATAAACCGTTTCCTTCGGTTTGAATTAAAGTGGTGACATCTGCAAAGGCTGCAAAAAATTCTCGTGACGAGTCCAAGCTATAAGCGAAGGTTCGTGAGGGGGTGATTTCTGTGGTGTTAAGAGTCACATTAAAATCGCCCGATCCTGATCCCGCCCAGTACAGATAAGCAGCTTCGATGGTTTGTGTGGTAGATAAATTTAAGTTTGCCGAAGAAGCTGTATTAATGACACAGTCCACAGCACTGTTGTTTTCGGAAGTATTAAGGGTATTCCCGATTGCTGTATAATCCAAGCGTCCATTTAGTTGATTGAACAACGAAATGTCTTGAGCTGCTAAGAGGTTAATTAGCATTACACTTATACTAAAAAAAGGGATATTTAGTTTATGTTTCATAAAATTGATTGTTCTACAAATATATTAATTTTGATTACTTTAAAGTTAGCGTCTAAGAGCAAAATGGCCTTTGTATTCAAATTGTTCGGTCGGCGTTTTGATTTTTGCCAAAAACCAGTAATCATTAGCAGGCATTTCGTAGCCTCTATAGGTGCCATCCCATCCCCCTGAATTGTATGCTAATGTTCCAAGAAGTTTTCCATAACGATCAAAGATATAAATAACAGACCCTGGGAGTGTATCGATTCCAATAATATTCCAAGTGTCAAAATAGGTGTCATTATTGGGGGTGAAAAACTTTTGAGCATTTATGACTAATACTTCTTTGGTCACTTCGCTACAGCCATTTAAATCCACCACAGTAATGGTATGATACCCCAAAGTTACATAGTTGAAAAAATTTGAAGTTTGAAGGGGGTTATCATCTAATTTGTATTGATAATCCCCGACACCTTTTACCATAACAGTGATGGAGTTTGGATCGGTAAAATTTAATACTTCTGTAAATTCAATCATAGCTGCACCCGAGACATTCGCTTCAAAACTGCTGCTGGTCACACAACCTTTTGGGGTGGTTACGGTTACGGAATATGTTCCAGTCGTATCAATACTAATTTTATTGGTAGTTTGACCCGTAGACCACAAGTAAGTATCCCCATTGTTAAATGTTTCAGCACTTACATAATGAGGTAAGTTATCTAAGCAAATAAGCTGTTTAGGAATGTCAACTATGGGTAAAGGGTTAACGATAAGGTTAAAAGACGTGTAGTTTGCGCACCGCGTTGTATTATTTACAATTTTAGCGACAACGGATTTTGTATAAACAACTATAGGCGTTAATTCTAAGGGGTTGTTTCCCGATTCAGCATCTCCCATGTTTTCAAAATAGGAAACCGTAAAATTAGAAGGATTTTGACTTCCTAAAATAAGAGCTGTTTGTGGAGATATATCAAATTTTAATTCTCCATCAAAATTATCATCACAATCTTCTAAATCTGGCGGTTGATTGGCGATTGGAAGAGGATTGGCAATGAAATTAAAACTGTGAATATGAAAACAATTTGTTACAGTATCTTGAATTCGTACAAAGAGTGGAGTCGTATTAGATTGATAGTTTAAAACTGTAATGGGGTCTATTTTGTTTTCAGCATTTGTTAAAGAATCAAAATAATGAAGAGTAATGTCTTGCGTTTCTGTGGTTAGAAGACTATTTATTTCTGACAAATCAAACGAATTGGTATCGGAATCACAAATCTCAAATTCGGATATCGGATTGATCGCAGGCGGTAAAATTGAAGTCAGCGTGAGAGGCGCTGACGTATAGCATTGGCTCGTCGTATTTAATACTTTGATATAGATTATTTGAGGGTTTGAAATTGTTTGGAATGCAGTTACATTTTGTATTTCAGCAACTCCATTTTCAAGATCCTGTAAACTGTCAAAATAAGTTGCAACGAGAAAATTTTGTTGAACATCAAAAATATTAATTTCAAAATCTTTAATATTAAAAATAGTAAGACCATCATAATCGGTATCGCATTGCGTTATAGTATGAGTCTGCGCAACTATTGGTAAAGGGTTAACGATAAGGTTAAAGGACGTATAGTTTGCACACCGCGTTGTATTATTTACAATTTTAGCGACAACGGATTTTGTATAAACAACTATAGGCGTTAATTCTAAGGGGTTGTTTCCCGATTCAGCATCAGTCCTATTTTCATAATAGGAAACCGTAAAATTAGAAGGATTTTGACTTCCTATAATAAGTGCCGTTTGTGTGGACATATCAACCTTTAACTCTCCATCAAAATTATCGTCGCAATCCTCTAAATCTGGCGGTTGATTGGCGATTGGAAGAGGATTGGCAATGAAATTAAAACTGTGAATATGAAAACAATTTGTTACAGTATCTTGAATTCGTACAAAGAGTGGAGTCGTATTAGATTGATAGTTTAAAACTGTAATGGGGTCTATTTTGTTTTCAGCATTTGTTAAAGAATCAAAATAATGAAGAGTAATGTCTTGCGTTTCTGTGGTTAGAAGACTATTTATTTCTGACAAATCAAACGAATTGGTATCGGAATCACAAATCTCAAATTCGGATATCGGATTGATCGCAGGCGGTAAAATTGAAGTCAGTGTGAGAGGCGCTGACGTATAGCATTGGCTCGTCGTATTTAATACTTTGATATAGATTATTTGAGGGTTTGAAATTGTTTGGAATGCAGTTACATTTTGTATTTCAGCAACTCCATTTTCAAGATCCTGTAAACTGTCAAAATAAGTTGCAACGAGAAAATTTTGTTGAACATCAAAAATATTAATTTCAAAATCTTTAATATTAAAAATAGTAAGACCATCATAATCGGTATCGCATTGCGTTATAGTATGAGTCTGCGCAACTATTGGTAAAGGGTTAACGATAAGGTTAAAGGACGTATAGTTTGCACACCGCGTTGTATTATTTACAATTTTAGCGACAACGGATTTTGTATAAACAACTATAGGCGTTAATTCTAAGGGGTTGTTTCCCGATTCAGCATCAGTCCTATTTTCATAATAGGAAACCGTAAAATTAGAAGGATTTTGACTTCCTATAATAAGTGCCGTTTGTGTGGACATATCAACCTTTAACTCTCCATCAAAATTATCGTCGCAATCCTCTAAATCTGGCGGTTGATTGGCGATTGGAAGTGGATTGGCAACAATAGATATGACTGCGGAGTTATTTGTTTCACTAATTTCTGAGATAATTCCAGTTCCCGAACCATTATCATCTACCACAATTGTAAGATTAATAGGGTCCAAAAACAAAGGATCTACTGTAAAAGTGAGCGTATTAGATTCGGTTCCGCCACCAGGAATATCGTTTGACGTTTGTGCTTGGGCGACTAAAACAGTGTCAACATAAAAAGCGATGGGTGTATTTGCAGGCAGTAATCGCATAGAATTTAAGTTTCTTACAGTATATTCAATGGTTAATTCACGAGGGTTACAGCGTTGGTCAACAGAGTCAATAGTGACACTCGCATCTGGTAATTGACTATTTAATACGGTGATGATATTATTCACCATTACTAAATCTTGCCCAGAAGTTAATTGTATGACTGCAGAGGTATCACCAGCATTGATAGCGTTTTCTATAGAATAAACATCTATATCCATATTGTATAAATTGGAATCGTTCGTGAAACTATTGGTGCCATTGAAGGCATTGTTTGCGGGATTAAGAGGTCGGTTACTAAAGGTTACTCCGTTCATTTGTAATACTTCATTCACAGCCAAGCCAGCATCGCCTTCCCATGCTATAAAACCTACTTTTGCCCCTGTGGTATCTATGACGTTAAGATTGTCCAATTGAATTGTGATACTACGAGGGACAGTTTCTAAGCCATCATAGACGTTTACTTGATTGAAGGGAAGTGCGGGGTCTGAATAAATGATGGTAATGGCCCAACCAGCGAAATTTGTGCTAGGAGAGCAATATGTCGATACGTTTTGTTCTAAATCACTAAGGGTATATAAACCGTTTCCTTCCGTTTGAATTAAAGTGGTCACATCTGCAAATGCTGCAAAAAAGTGCCGTCTAGTACCTATGTTATAAGCGAAGGTTCGTGAGGGTGTGATATCGGTGGTGTTTAGAGTCACATTAAAATCGCCAGACCCCGAGCCTGCCCAATAGAGGTAAGCGGCTTCAACGGTTTGTGTAGGAGATAAGTTTAAGGTTGCTGAAGAATTCGTGTTAATTATACAGTTCGAAGAACCGTTATTTTCGGACTTATTAAGGGTGTTACCAATCGCTGTGTAATCTAAATGTCCATTTAATTGGTTGAACAAAGAAATGTTTTGAGCGGGCAATAGGTTAAATAGCAGAATTGCTATAATAAATAAGTTAATATTGATTTTCATAAATTTGGGGATTTACTAATATGTCAATTTTTGAGTATTTTCAAGTCATCGTTTTAGAGTAAAATGGCCTTTGTATTCAAATTCTTCGGTTGGTGTTTTTATTTTCGCCAAAAACCAGTAATCAGTAGCAGGCATTTCATTACCCCTATAGGTACCGTTCCAACCTCCTGAATCATGATTTAAATTAATAAGAAGTTTTCCATAACGATCAAATATATAAATAACAGAGCCTGGGAGTGTTTCGATTCCAACAATATTCCAAGTGTCAAAATAAGTGTCATTGTTAGGAGTAAAAAACTTTTGTGCATTAATCACAAGTACTTCTTTGGTAGTTTCGCGACAGCCATTTAAATCCACTACAGTAATGGTATGATACCCTAAAGTTACATTGTTGAAAAAGTTTGAAGTTTGCAGAGGTCCATTATCTAATTGATATCGGTAATCCCCAATACCATCTTCTATAGTAACCGTAATAGAGTTAGGGTCTGTGAAATTTAATACTTCCGTAAATTCTATCGTGGCTGCTTCAGAAATAATCACTTCAAAATTTGAGCTGTTTACACAGCCTTTTGCGGTGGTCACAGTTACGGAATAGGCTCCAATCGTATTAATAATAATTTCACTAGTAGTTTGACCCGTAGACCATAAGTAAGTATCCCCATTGTTAAATGTGTCAGCACTCACCACAAGCGGTAAGTTATCCAAACAAATTACTTGCTTAGGAATATCAACTATTGGTATTGGGTTCACGATTATAGTAAATGACGTATAGTTTTCACATTGTGTGGTGTTATTTACAATTTTAGCGACAATAGATTTTGTATTAACAACTGTAAACGTTAGGTTTAACGGGTTGTTGCCTACTTCAGCATCAGCCATGTTTTCATAATAAGAGACGGTAAAATTAGAAGGGCTTTGAGTTCCTAAAATTAAAAGGGTTTGTGGAGATATGTCAAACTCTAATTCTCCGTCAAAATCATCATCACAGTCTTCTAAATTTGGCGGTTGATTGGCGATCGGAAGTGGATTGACAATGAAGTTGAAATTGTGAATATGAAAACAATTTGTTAAGGTATTTTGAATTCGAACAAAAAGAGGAGTGTTACTTGATTGATAGTTTAAAATTGTAATTTGATTTTGATTGTTTTCTGCATTCATTAAGGAATCAAAATAATGGATTGAAATATTTTGAGTTACTGATGTTAAAACCGTATTTATTTCTGATAATTCAAACGTATTGGTGTCCGTATCACAAATCACAAACTCAGATATCGGATTGATAGCAGGGGGTAAAATTGAAGTCAGTGTTAAGGGAGCTGAAGTAAAGCATTGTGTCGCTGTATTTAATACTTTTATATAAATTATTTGAGGGTTGGAAGTAGTTTGGAATGCGGTTACATCTGGGATTTCAGGAAATCCATTTTCAAGATTCTGTAAACTGTCATAATAAGTTGCAATGAGAAAATTTTGTCGAACATCAAAAATTTCAATTTCAAAATCTTCTATATTAAAAATACCGAGTCCATCATAATCCGTATCGCATTTAGTGAGGTTATTAACCTGTCTAACGTTAGGAGTTGACAATACATTAATCCCAAAACTATCTGTTAAATAGCATCCGTTACTGCTGTTTTCAATTCTAATAAATAGGGTTTGTGGGTTGCTGGTATTTTCATAATTTAAGGGAAGTGCAGCAGTGTTGTTTTCGGCGTTGCTTAAGGTCGTAAAAAACGAAATCATTGGAGCAGGGGTAATGCCTTGTGTCAACGTATTGATGATCGTATTGAAATCAATGTCTATTTTCCCATCTATTTGATTAGTGTCACACCCAATAACATCCACATTAATAGTATCATTATAAACAGGGAAGGGTATGATGTTTATTGAAAAAGAAGCGGTGGAAAAACAATTAGAGTCTGTGATGTTATCAACTTTCACAAAAATTGTTTGTGGAAAGTTGTTGCCAATATAGGGTTGGTTTTTATCAATTAATTGTGTGAAACCAGCATCTTCGTAATAGAATACTTCTTTGCCATTTTGTCCGTTTAGAATTTCATTATCCTTTGTGTTCATTAAGAAAGTAGGGTTGGTAGAACTGTCGACACAAACATCGTAATTTTCAATTGTAGGAATAATGGGTAGCGTATTTACAATGACGTTGAGAGGAACAATTACGGGACATCTTAAGGTTGTTAAATTTTCTTCTGCGCGAATGTATAGCGTTTGAGTTTGGGCATCAAATGCGGTAGTCGCGGTTATAGGATCGATTTCTAGATTTGCATTATTTAAACTTGTAAAAAAAGAAAAATCAACGGTATTCGGCGTAGAAGTTAAAGAAGGTATTAACCCCTCTAAATTAATAATAAAAAAGCCATCCCCATCATCATCACAAATCACAATAGGAGAAGGCGGATTGATGACAGCTGCAGGAACCACTGTTATTTCAAAAGAACTGGTATCTGCACAAGCAGTAGCACTTTCTGTAACACTCACGTATAAAGTTTGAGGATTCGTAATATTTATATAGTTGTTTGGGAGTGCTCCAATATTATTTTCAGCATTTGTAAGAGATTCAAAATAAAGCACTTGAAAGCCCGATTGATTTCCTGTTACAGCAGCATCAAAGTTATTGAGGTTTAAAACCGTAAAACCATCATCATCCGTATCACAAATTCTTTGGTCTGGAATATTGCCGAATTGCACCACGTCTATCAAGTCAAAAACAATCTCAGTTTGTTCCAGACAACTGCTACTTTCAATATCTATAAATAAGGTAACAGAAGGCCCCGTAAAAGTATATGTGGGTGTTGTGATGGGGATGTTATTATTTTGGTCGTCTTGGGTTTCGTAATAGGTGATGGTGAGTCCGTCCTAGCAACATATTTTTAATTAGATCACTTACAGGGTCTAAATCAAACGTATGCATGCCATCGCCATCTTCATCACAAAAAGTAATGGGTCTTAAATCTGTTTCTGATAACAATAAATTGGTATGAATTTCAAAGGATCGCACACCAAAACACCCTGACACATCATCTTCGATGCGCACATATACAACCTCTTCTGTGGTAGTTGTATTTGTATAATTTGTTGGATCGGGTATTGGATCTGTTTTCGTTTGTGCATTTGTCATCGAAGTATAAAAACTAGCAGTTAAGCCTGTTAAGTTTGCTATTACTAGGGGTAGAGCAGTTTCTAAATTGAAGCTTGCAAATCCATCATGATCAGGGTCACAGGCATCTAAAAATATTGGCTCGGTATAGAGTTCGGGAGTATTATACACTTCTACATCAATAGGAGTCACATTAGAGCAGCCTGTGTTTATATTAAAAATTCTTGCAAACAATTGTAACGATGAAGCACTAAAATTAGAAGCGAGTGGGTTATTTCCTGATGAAGCATCTACTAGTGATGCATGGTAGCTTACGCCAAGATTAGCATCCCCGTTGGTAATGGTGGGGTCAAAAGACGTTAAACCTAAAGCAGTCGTTTGATCTCTTACTGCATCACTGTCACATACGATAAACGGCATAAGAGTTGGAAGTGGTGGAATGGGATTGACCACTAAATTAATAGGGGCATACGCCAAACATCCCGTAGTATCTTCGAGTCGTACATAAACAACTTGTGGATTGCTGCTGTTTTGGATGCTTGTTGTAATTGGACTCATATTTGCTTCTGCATTTGCAAGAGTCAAATGGTATGAAATGGCATAGGAAGCGGGGGGTGCTGCCGCTAAAACATCTGAATCTTTAGTGGATAGATCAAAATTTTCAAACCCATCGCCATTGGGGTCACAAAGCGCATAATCAGACACAGGATTTATAGTTTGTACGGAACTTAATGTCACATTGATGGTGTCTTCATGAATACAGTCCGTTTGGTTTAAGAGAATCGTAACTTTTACCGTATAACTTCCTGTTTGGGTTGCTGTGAAGGTGGTACCACCATCTGCTAAAACCAATACATTGTTAAAATACCAGTCATATGTAGAGGGAGTAATACCTATATCCGCATTCAAATCTACTGAACTTGCACAGTTACTTATATCGTTTCCTAAGTCTAATTCGGGCATCACAACACTTGTTTTTATAAATACAGCCGAGTCAAAGTTTTGATCAACGCCATCCGCAATAATTAACTTTGCATGGTACAGGATATTGGGTGTGATGTTAGCGATTGATGAAATAGGAGTTGTACGGCCATCAAAATTAGTATCTCCTACTGAGTAGTTGTCAAAAAAGGGTTAATTTTTAGCACTACAAAACCCAAATATTTCGGGGTGTATAGAACCAGGACTAATAGGATCGTTTTGAGGACCCACGTTAGCAATGTTTGTATAAGGTCCTGCACTGCTCGCTTCTCTTATAAGGAGCGCAAAAACATCTTGATTGTTACAGATATACGCTGATTGCAGATATTCTTCGGAAGCTAAAATATACTCAAAACGTACTTTGTCAAGAGCTGAAATAAAATCAAATTCAATGGAAGTCGCATTAAATGTGTTGGTAATGCCGAGTTCATCCTCTAAATCAGAATCCGTCCCCCAGTTTGTATCCCCCTCATTTAAGTTTGCTGTAATAACCGTATTTCCTGCAGAATTTGTATTTCCAGTAGACAAAACAATTCCATTATCAAAAGGAAAATTTGAAGTTGATTTTGAAAAAGTTCCAAAGCTCGTTAAGCCAATGACACTCCCATTGACAGAGCTGCTTACATTTGAAACTTCAATACAACCATCAAAAAGGTGGGTTTCTATAAGTTCCTCTACCGGAACACTAGAGTCAATCGCTATAGTTTGGGCACAAACCATGGCGCATGAGAAAAATAAGAATATTGTAAATAATTTAAACATATGGGGGTAGTTTAACTTCCTTAAAATAATATATATTTAAATTACATCTTTTTTTTTTAAAAAACAACTTACTTACAAAATATTAGCGTTTTAATGTGAAATGTCCTCGAAATATTTTATTATTTTGAAGTATAATATAAACCCAATAGTCCGAAGTAGGAGTGAGTTTGCCATTATAAGTACCTTCCCAACCAGTACCTAAAGGGTTTAATTTGATAAGCAGTTTTATATACCGGTCTAAAAGATACACCTCGCTATTGACTTCGTTGTGTGTATTGATTCCATTGTTTAATAATTGAGATTTTTAAGAAAGACAGTAAGAGAGTAATTGAGATCGTTTTAAGTATCAAAAAACAATTTATATTTTTAGTGTAAAATGTCCTTTAAAAAAGCGTCCGTCTTCTAGTTTGACATAAAACCAATAGTCTGAAGTTGGCATAATAGCACCATTATAAGTACCATCCCATCCATCACCTAAAGGATTTAATTGAATAAGCAATTTTCCATATCGGTCAAAAATATACACTTTGCTGTTTGCTTGGTTTGGAGTATTGATTCCATACACATGCCAGCGATCATTATATCCATCTCCATTGGGAGTGAGAAATTTAGGAAATCCAATCACAGATATATTCTTTTTGACCGTCCCACAGTCGTTTTTGTCTCTCACATATACCGTATGAAACCCAGGTCCAACTCCAATAAATGTATTTGAGTCTTGAAATCCAAAGAACTCCGTATCCAAAGCATATTCGTAATCACCTTCTCCAGACACAAAAATAGTGACGGAATTAGCTTCAACAGCATCTACAATTTCTATGGAATCAAAAGTTGCTGTATTAGAAGGCAGCACTGTGATGGTTCTTAGCTTCGAGCAGCCATTGGCATCGCTCACAGTGACCGTATAAGTTCCTGTTGAATTGACTTGAATCTGAGGCGTGGTAGCACCTGTAGACCAATCATAAAAAAATGAATTCGGAAATCCATTGAGGACACCACCCTCTAACGTAATTATAGCAGGAAATGTATTTAGGCAATAAATGCGTTCCTCCTCAATAACAATCTGTGGAAGTTCATGCACGATCAATTCAACTTGATTGATGCCATAGCAATTATTGTCATTTTCAATACGTGCAAACAGAGTTTGATTGTAAGGAGTGGTATTGGTATAATTAGCCGTGAGGGGATTGGTTTCTAAAAGAGCCTCTTGGTAGGTTTCATAATAGCTGAGCGTATAAGTTACAGGCAAGCCAGCAAGCACCGCAGCATCGGCATCCGTTAAGGTGAAATTGAAAAGTCCATCTTCGGTACCATCAGAATCGCAAGACTCTAATGTTGTATCTGTTCCTGTGGTGACATTTACTGCCAAGGTTAGTTCTGCAATATCAAAGCAATTTGTGTTAGAGTTAATAAGTTGCACATACACATTTTGTGGGTTTGAAGAATTGCTAAACGCCGTTCCATCGATTTCATTCGTTGAGTTTTGAGCAGATGTTAAGCTCGTATAAAATTTTGTAACTCGGTCAGGAACATTATTTATAAGCGTTGTATTTATTTCCGTGAGGTTAAAAATTGTGAGTCCATCATAGATTCCGTCTTCATCACATTGTGACAGATTGAGACCCATAACTTCAGGTAAGGGGTTTATAACTAGGTTGAAGGAAGTCGTGTCAAAACAATTTTCATTTAAAATGGTTTCAATTCGAACAAATACTTCTTCTGTTATAGGGGTGACATTGTAGTATAAATAGGGGTGTGGATTTGTTTTCGTATCGGCCTCTGTTTGTGACTGATAATAGCTCACCCTAAATTTTAAAGGATCTTGAGATCCTAACACATCCATATCAAAAATTTGAAGGTTCGTTATTTTTTGGCCGTTGCTTCCATCTCCGTCCACAAAATCATCACAGACTTCGTTGTTCGCAACAGCATTTGCTGTTGGCGTATCAAATACCGTTAACAAAAAGGATGTAGTATCAAAACACTCTTGATTTGAGTTGTTTTCTATTCGAGCAAAAAGAGTCTGTGGATTACTTGTGTTTTGATAAGGCATTGCCAGTGCACCCATATCAGTGTCCGCATTTACTTGCGACTCGTAATATTTAATGGTGTAATTAAGGGGGAGTTGTCCATTTAATATTTCGGTATCCGTAGTTTGGTTGAGGTTTATAGCGGCTACACCATCGTTATCATCATCACATTCTAAAACATCATTTGGGCTAAATGCCGTTGGAACTTCAAAAATTTCTATTGTTTTTGAAAAGGTATTCACTTCAGTACCTAAAGTAAGGGTCGCTGAGACTGTAAAAATTCCTGTATTTGCATAAACATGCGTTGGAGAATCGATAGTGTTCATTGCACTAGAATCTCCAAAGTCCCATTGAATACTATCAAAATTTTCATTGCTATCAATAGAAAACTGAGTGGCACTGCCAAAACATAAATTATCAGCTTCAATTTTAGCTAAGAAAAAAGATTGGATAAAGGGAGGTAAGCCTAAACGAGCCTGTGTGCCTGGAGCCAAGGCTTGACCTGCTGCTACATAGTTACACAATGCACCCAATTCATCTGGATTATTAATGACATCTAGGAATGAACTGTTGGAGAAAACCGATCCGTATATCTTTCCATTAGGCGCAAGTTGAAGCGCAAAAATAGAATTACCACCCTGCTGAACGGTTTGTTGAGACCCAGAGATATCCGTTGCATCTAAATCAAATTGATAGACAGAACTCCCAGCACTCGTATATAGTTTACTGGAGTCTGTTGAAAAGGCGGCCCCATAAAAGCCAGAATTACTTCCGAGATTCATCGGGTTGCTAACGATTCCTGTGGCGTCATCAAAGTCGTAAAGCCAAAAACTTCCCGTACTGTTTGCACTTTGTCCCTGAGTCGTTCCTTGTTCGTGATGACAGATCGCTAATTTAGTACCATCGGGGGAGGATTTTAAATAGCCAATCGAATTCCGGCGGTATCCATTGAGTGTAATAAGGGGATTTATTTGAGTGGTAACGGGAGTTGTATTCACGCCATTTGCATCCACACGAAAGGCATAAAAGACATCCATAAAATGACTTAAAACCCAATACGATTGCCCATCATTATGCTCAACAGCTGTAATTTTTTCAGAACACTTAAAACTCGCTTGCTCTGGATCTAAAGGATCATAGGTTAAAAGAGGTCTATTTTTTTCGGTACTTACAACATCCCCGTTGCCACCATTCATTGTCAAATCGACCAAAGAATAGTTAAGGCCGTTATTAAAACCGTCATCGCCGTTTGGTACAGAGCCTCCTCCTCCTCCAGGGTCATCGTATTGAGAAATCGTATTTCCATTGACATCTGCCGGCCCTTGATTTGGATAGGCCCATGCATTATTATGATGCGGTTCATCTACTGTAAATACATAATAATTATCAGGATTTCCCGGACGTGGAATGATCAAACCAGAGGAGGTGCTTGAGGGGTCTCCAAGCAATCCATTGCCATTGTTATAATTCGCATTTGACATTATTTGATGGTTTTTATCCCACACATTTCGACCATCGGTATAGAATAATAAATTCCCGTTAGAATCAGAAATGGAAGAACAGCCTTCGTTTGTGTTTATTGTAGAGGAAGCTGCACTGGTAGGGGAAACCGTATCCGTATTTGTGTCAAATATTAAGCCTGCTCCATTCCCAAAATACCAATGAGAAGCTTCTCCTTGAGAGAAGCTTGATAAAGATGTAATTAGAAAAATAAATAGAGCAACGTATTTCATCAAAACTAATTAGTTTAAGTTTCTTGTTTTATCACAAAAAACAATACTTAATTAATGGGTTTGAAATATACTACAAATCTCTCTTTTTTAATAATTTATAAGATAAAAATATAAAAAGAAGAGTCCAGAAAAGGACAATTAATATGTTGTCAAAATGAACGGCATAATCATAACTAATATCAGTGTTTGATGGAAATTTTGTCATGGCAATGCGCTGAAAAGGTTGTTTTATAAGGTTAGACATAGAAGTTAAAGGCAAAAAGTCTTGTACTTTTTGAGCAACTTCATAACTGCTTTTCCATGTGATGAGTCCTAAAATAATCCATTCTATAATCAAATCGACAAACAAAAATGCCAATGCGAATGCCGACCGTTTTGCCAAGACGCCCAAAAATAAACAGAAAGAAAAGAATCCTACAAGTTTTACAAAATAGGCAACTAAAAACTCCATTTGCTGGATAATGATACTAAATTCATTGTAACTCGAATAGATCAACCCAAGAATTAAGGATATGATAAAAATAATCAGGGTTGAGATGAGAGAGAAAAATACAATAACATAAAACTTAGACAAAATAAATTCTTTTTTACTCAAGCCATCGATGAGGTTTTGTTTCAGTGTTTTATTGCTGTATTCATTCCCAATCATTGAAACCACCACAATGGCAAAAAAGAATTTAAACAGGGCGGAAAAAAAGGTGGTAATGTGCCATATAATAGGAAAGTTAAAAATGCCTAATTCACCGAGTTCTAGCGTAAAAAAACCAAAAAAGTTAATTTTCACTGCCGATAAAAGAATGACGCAAAGGGGTAAAATAAAGGATATAAATATCAATATTTTACTCGTTTTGTTGAGTAATAATTTTTGAAGTTCTAAGTCTAATAATCGTTTCATTGGTTGTCAGTTAATTGTAAAAATTGTTCTTCCAGACTTTCTTTTCGTTTGACTAAATGGCTCAATACAATGCCATTTTTAAACAGTAAACGGTTGAATTCTTCAGCTTCCATAGGGGTCTCAAGAAAAGCAGTAATTAAATCACTTTCAACCTTTGTGTGAGAAAAATTTGGATGTATTTCAAGAAGTTTTAATAAGTCGTCTTTTTGATGCGTTTTTAATTCAAAAAACCCATAGCTTGAAATCAATTCATCCACACGCCCCGAATAGAGATTCACACCTTTTCTTAAAACAACGACGTGAGTACACACTTTTTCAACTTCATCCAACAGGTGAGAAGCCAATAATATAGTTGTTCCTTGTTGGGCAATATCTTTGATGATTTCTCTAATTTGATGAATCCCTTGCGGGTCTAATCCGTTTGTTGGTTCGTCTAAAATTAATATTTCAGGATCATTTAAAAGCGCCGAAGCAATGGCTAACCGTTGTTTCATTCCCAAAGAAAATGTACTAAACTTGCTGTGTTTTCGATCGTCAAGCCCTACAATTTCTAAAGTCTTTTCTATGGAATCATAAGAAACGCTTTTGATTTTACAAACCAATTTAAGGTTTTGGTAGGCAGTCATATAAGGGTAAAAATTTGGGCGTTCGATAATGGCGCCTACTTTTTTAAGCGCTTGATGCGTTGTCAGTGCACCTCCAAACCAAGAAAAATCACCAGAAGTTTTATTGACAACATTCAAAACAATTCCCAAGGTGGTAGATTTTCCACTGCCATTCGGGCCTAAAATTCCGTAAACACTTCCTTTTTCGATGTCAAATGAAAGATCACTGACCGCAGTGAGTAAGCCATATTTTTTTGTAAGGTTTGATATTTTGAGGATAGAATTCACATTTTTAGTTTTAATGAATAACAAATATAAGACGATGTTTACCGTC
Source organism: Formosa sp. Hel1_33_131 (assembly GCF_001735745.1). Lineage (NCBI taxonomy): Bacteria > Pseudomonadati > Bacteroidota > Flavobacteriia > Flavobacteriales > Flavobacteriaceae > Formosa > Formosa sp. Hel1_33_131. Next base: position 255,543 of record NZ_CP017260.1, on the reverse strand, counting down.
AATTGTTACAAATTAAAAAATAAAAGTTAAATTTGGAATTCAAGTTATCACATGAAAAACGATTTAAAAATATCACTTAGAAAACCCTCATACCCTGTAAATACAGCACTAAAGGCATACTTGCAAAAGTTTAATCGTACGATTAAATTGCCTATTTTTTATGATGATTTACTCCGTTTTCAAGGGTCGGTAGAAGTGTTTGACAAGAATGACAAGGACACCCTTTGGGTGCGTACGTACTATAGTGAATTTGATCGTCAAGAGATCGATTTAAGTTTAAAAAAGATATATACCAAGCTGCATTCTGATGGTAATGAAACCACGATTCCCTTGCTAAATGTGGATGCGATTGACTATTGTACGTTTGGTAATTCTAAACCGTTTCGCATCAAAATAAGGAATGTCCTCAATGATAATTACGCATATTTTTATGTTAAAAAAGCGGATGCATCACGAATTTATGGTTTAGAGTTAGAGCATATGTTGTCGCCTCACAACTTAAATTTCTTGGTGTATGAAGATACTTTAATTGAAGAACATATTAGTGGAATTCCAGGAGATGAATTTATAGCAAATATGCTTCCAAGTTGTACTGAACCAGAAAAGGCACAGATTGCAAAGGAATTTGTAAAATTTAATGAGCGGTGTATGATTCGGTTGTTAGGAGATATGCGTTCGTATAATTATGTGATAGTTCCCACGCATGATTTTGATCATGTTGTTTACACGATTCGTGCCATCGATTTTGATCAGCAATGTTATGAAGGTAAATTTAATGTGTATCGCCCGCAGTTTTTTAAAGAGAACTTTAAAATGGTCGATTTAGTGACTCAAAAATTTGAAAAACAATCTATCAATCAGTACAAACTCGAAGAGCGCTCTATCGTTGCCAAACGCTTGTTGAGTTTCAAAAACCGTATTGAACGTTTGATTCAGTGTATGATTTCAGATACCCTTTCAACTCCTGAACATGAAACCTTATTGAAAACAAAAATATTTGAATATACTGGAGATATTCGTTTTAAGAATAGTAAAAATATGGGTGAAATTTTAAGAAATTCACTCAGTTTTGTAAAACGAAATTACCAAACAGAAAACACAGGAATTTTCTTTTAATTCCAATTTTCGTCAAAATCCAATTCTTCGTAATCATCGGTGCTATAGCCATCATCAAACTCGTCAAAATGATCTTCGCCTCCTTCGGCTTCAAAAACCTTTTCGGGTGCTTCATCTGGAACTTGACCATGAACAAACAGTAAATTAGGATAATCAGTACCATCTGCTTCTTCAACAATTTCTCCCAACTCAACCATAAAAGTCCACATACTCATAAAGTCATAGATATAGATCAATTTTGTACGCCCTTCAGAAACAACTGAGCTAATGACGGTTTGGCTCATAAGTTGAATGTCGCTACCACCTTCACTGACATCAAATAAAGAGATTTCTTCCCCTTGATTCCATTCCTCATCACTCAAATAAAAGGAGGCCATTTCACTGCCGTCAAATCCAAAGGATTGTGTGATGGAGTTGTGTAAATCCTCGAGTGTATCGGTCTTTCTGATCTCAATATCTCTAAAAATATCTTCTTTGGTATCGTTGTCTAAGACAATTCTAAATCTAAAAATCATAGGTTAATAATATGACACAAATATAAGATGCATTTTTCTTATGCTTGCTGTTTTTCTCTTTTTTTATGAAGGCATTCAAGAAGTATGTAACACTGAATTCCAAACAGTATGGAAGCAATGACTAAATGTAAAGGTTGACTTAAAAATGGAAAATCAAAATAATACATCAAAATACCTGTTGCTGCTTCCAGTAGGACGCAATAAATGACCAGTTTTATTTTATGGAATCCTAACGAATTTGATCTGTTCAGATACCACAAATAGCCATTCAACACCAAGACCAAAATGGAGGTAGAGCGGTGAATGTAAAAGTTCAATTCTGGAGATGCTAACCAAAGTGATTTTTGAAACCCTAAAAGCTTTGTTTGTTCATCTATAAACTGTCTTACTTGTGTGCCTAAAATAATTTGTACCAACGAAAGTACAAGTGCTAAAAGAAGAATGTTATAAAAACGCTTTTGATATTTTTGAGGTTTATAAGTGGTTTTAGATGCGAAAATCAGATACAAAATAAAAGCCACGATTAGCAGTGCCATCACCATATGAATGGTAATTTTATAGGGTGCTAGGTTCGAGTCAACCACCGTTTTTCCAAGCCATGCTTGAAAGCCCATGCCAAATAAAGTCAGTACAGAAATAAGAGGAATCCACTTGTTTTTTTTCCAAAACCAAAACGCTAAGACTGTAAAAATTAAAATAGGGATTCCAGATAGAACTCCAGTCAAACGGTTGATGTATTCTACCCAAGTGTGAACGGGGTCGTATGTCGTGTAATCGTGCTTGCTGTAAACCTCCCAATCGGATGCATTAAATTTTTCCCCAGATATAAAATCAGTTTTAGCAACTAAAAAGGCTTCGTGATCCATTAGAATCATCATGCCTTCTTCATAAGTACGATTTGCTTCAAATAATAATTGGGAGCTCTCGGTAGGAGGGATAAAATATCCAAAACATTTGGGCCAATCTGGGCAGCCCATTCCGGATCCTGTCATTCGTACAACAGCACCTGCTACGATGACTAAATAAATGAGTACTAAAGCAATTTTTGAGACGGTTCTAAATTTATTTTTCATCAGCGCGTGTTAATCCTAAATCGGTTCCTTTTTTTAACATCAATTCAAACGCTTTTTCAGGTTCATTTGGGATGATCCCTTCTAAAATAGCTTCTTTGATAAATTCTTTAATAATCCCTATTTCTTTGGAAGGTTTTAAATCAAAGGTCTCCATGATTTTTTCTCCGGAAATGGGCGGTTGAAAATCACGCACTTGGTCGCGTTCTTCAACTTCGATAATTTTCTCTCTAACAAGTTTGAAATTGTTATGATATTTTTTGAACTTATAAGGGTTTTTAGTAGTAATATCTGCCTCACAAAGCGTCATCAAATCTTCGACAAATTCTCCGGCATCAAAAACAAGGCGTCGCACCGCAGAGTCGGTGATGTTTTCTTGTGCCAATACAATAGGTCGCGAACTCATAAACACGAGTTTTTGAACATATTTCATTTTGTCATTCAAAGGCATTTTCAAACGTTTGAATAAATGATACACCATTTTCGAGCCCTTAAGTTCGTGCCCATGAAAGGTCCAACCTACTTTTTTGCTAAAACGTTTTGTGGGTGCTTTTCCAATATCGTGGAGGAGTGCTGCCCAACGGAGCCACATATTGTCCGTATGATTACAAATATTATCAACGACTTCTAAAGTATGGTAAAAATTATCTTTATGCTTTTGACCTTCTTGAATATCAACGCCTTTCAAATCTGTCAACTCAGGTATGATACGCTGAAGTAAACCAGATTCTTCAAGTAATATAAACCCAATAGAAGGTTTTTTGCTTTCTAATATTTTTTGAATTTCAACGTTGATGCGTTCCTTCGTGATGATTTCAATCCGATGGGATTGCTCTTTAATTGCATTAAATGAAGCCGCTTCAATCTCGAAATCCAGTTGCGTTGCAAACCGAATGGCTCTCAACATCCGTAAAGGATCGTCACTGTACGTGATTGCGGGATCTAAAGGAGTTTTGATGCATTTGTCAGTCAAATCTTGAAGGCCATCAAAAGGATCCAGAAGCTGTCCGTAAGTTGCTGAATTCAAACTAATCGCCATCGCGTTGATGGTGAAATCTCTTCTGTTTTGATCTTCTTCTAAAGTGCCATCTTCCACAATGGGATTTCTGCTGTCTTCGTTGTAAGATTCTTTACGTGCACCTACAAACTCAAGTTCAACACCTTCATGGCGAATCATGGCAGTGCCATAGGTTTTAAAAACTTGAACTTTAGGACTGTTCGGAAGGTTTTTGGCAACGCGTTTTGCGAGTTCAATGCCGCTTCCAATCGCAACAATATCTATATCTTTTTCGCGACCGCGTTCTAAAACAAAATCACGGACAAAGCCCCCAACGACATAACAATCGACCCCAAGCTCATCTGCAGATTTTGAGACAACTTGAAATATTGGTGATGTTAATGCGTGTTTGTAGTTCATGTTTTGTAAGCTTTCCAAAGCGTCTAAAAATTATTTTCTAATAACTTTTACTTCTCCATTATTACTCAATCTAATGATTGAAGAAGGTTTAGCCGTTTTGTTTGTGCGCTCCAAATTTACGACATAGTCTACACCTTTTAAAATATAGTCTTCAATTTCTTGAAAGGATTTTGGAGTGGGTTTTCCAGAGATATTTGCGGAAGTTGAAACGATTGGTTTTTTAAATCGTTTTAGCAAATTTGCACAAAACCCTTCTTTCACCATGCGGATGGCCAAAGTATTGTCTGGTGCAATAAGATTTTCAGTCACTCTTAAAGGTTTATCGTAAATGATGGTGGTAGGAGCGGAGGCATATTCTAAAACACTGTATGCCGCTTCTGGAATTTCTTCAATATAATAATTTAACATATTAAAATCACTCACCAAACAAATCATGGTTTTCTGATCCTCTCGATTTTTGAGTTTAAATAGTTTTTCGACCGCTGCAAAATTAGTGGCATCGCAACCCAACCCCCAGACGGTATCCGTAGGGTAGAGAATAAGTCCGCCTTGCTTTAAAGTCTTAATAGTGTTGTTTAGTTCGGTATTCATTTCTTTAAAAAATATATATTGCGAAGATATCCAATAAGATATTAATATATTTGTTATGATCCATTTAAATGGATCAATACTATAAATTAGATTCAAAAATTTTTTAAAAAAGCATGAATTTTTTCAAACGAAAATATTATCAACTCCTCACAAAATATTTTAAAAACTTTGGCACGGATATTCAATTTGTGAAAACATATTATAAGTCAAAGAATAACAGATCCTTAAATATTGAAAATCCAACGGAATTCACTGAAAAACTACAATGGTTGAAATTTTTCAAATATACAGAGGCTTATAAAGATTATGTTGACAAATATGAAATCAGATCTTATGTGGAAGATAAAATAGGCGCGTCCTATCTAAATGATTTTATCGCCATTTATAACCATGTCGATGAAATAAATTTAGACGATTTACCAAATCAATTTGCATTAAAAGGTACACATGGATCAGGTTATAACGTTATTGTAAAGGATAAAAGCAGTTTGGATTGGAAGGATGCCAAGTCAAAATTGAATACCTTCATGTCTCTAAATTATTACGATCGATATAGAGAGCGCATTTATAAGGATGTACAGCCAAGAATTTTAGCCGAAACGTACTTAGACCAATTAGATAACGATCATATTTTGGATTATAAATTTTACTGTATCCATGGAAAACCTGCTTGTATTTGGGTGAAAACTTTTGACAACGGGAAACATAGAAACTGTTATTATGATTTAAATTGGAATCGAATGTCTCCAGATGATAATAAAGTAGATTACTTGTCTAAGGAAGTTCCAAAACCAGATAATTTAGAGGAGTTACTGACGGTTTCTGAAAAGTTAGCGAATGATTTTATTTTTGTTCGTGTGGATTTGTACTCTATTGAAAATAAAATTTATTTTGGGGAATTAACATTTTTCCCTTGGGCAGCAAATAGGAGACTCACCGTTGAAAGATTAAATAAAGAGTTAGGGGATTTAATACACTTGCCAGTTTAATTTTTACAGCTCCATTACTTGAGCTAATTCCTTATACATTTTTTCTGCAATGACCTTTTTTGTGAAATTGTCCACTAAGTATTGATAGCCGTTCTCTGTGAATTCTTTTTGTAATTTAGGGTTAGACATCAAATACTCCACCCTGTCTGCAAAATCTATAGGGTTGCCAACTTCAGCTAAAAGCCCCGTTTCATTGTGTACGATTACTTCTGGAATTCCCCCTGCATTCGCTGCCACTATGGGAACGCGACATGCATAGGCCTCTAACAATACACCTCCTGTAGGCTCATTGTTTGAGGTGAACATAAACAAATCAAATTCTGGCAGTACTTCTGGAATGTCTTTTCTGAACCCTGCAAAAACGATGTGGGCTTCTAAGTTTTTTTCGCTTACATAACTTCGGATGTCTTTTTCAAGACTTCCTTTTCCGACTATAATATAAGTCGCTTTAAAACTGTTTCGTTTTACTAATTCTTCAACGGCATCGATCCAAGTATAATGATCCTTGAACCCTGTGAATTCAGCAATATTACCTATAATTTTATGGTCTTTCGGAATGTTAAATTCCTTGTGCAAAAGTCCATTTTTTTCAGTTTTAGTAAATTTATTGACGTCCGTTACACTTCCAACGACACACATTTTTGAGTGGTCTTTCACGGCAAATTTTAAAACATCTACGACTGGGTTTGAGACGCAAATTATTTTTTTTATGCCCTTATAATTGTACTTCCATTTCCTGAAAAAATTTGTATCAACCCGTTTTATCAGGGTACGGCACAGCACAAGGTGTGCGGAATGTTTAAATACTAAATGTGAAATGACAGCGAGTGTATGCGCCTTGCTACTGTGTATGAACACGATGTCAATTTTATGTTCTTTAATGAATTCAGAAATTTGTTTTGCAATTTTGAAATCGTATTCTGAAGAAACATTAAGTCCAGTGACTTGCATTTTTTTTTCCACCGCTATATCATATACAGGGGTGTCTTTAGCACAGAGAATAAATTGATTATGAATGTCAGGATTATCCTCGAAAGCTTCGTGTAAATATATTATTTTTTGCTCATGACCTCTCCAAACTTCTGAGACTGTAATTTGTAAAAGGTTCATATGTTTAGTGCAGTTTTAAACGTTAATTAAATTTTTTATTCAATTTATGCTTTTGAATTTTTCCAATGTTGCCTCAATTTACTGTATTTTAAATAGGTAACGATAAATGCTTGTTTGCAGATGCGCCATCCATATTTTCCATCCAAAATCCCAAGTCTTAAAATATAAGATTTAAAAAACGCCCATGAAGGTCTGAAGTAAACTTTAAAAAGAGAAGCCGAAATTTTTAAATCAAAATAAGATTTTGCGCCAATGGTCGAAAACTGTTCAACTTTTTGTTTATGTTCGTCGTAATCTCTATAAATCCAATGTAAAATATCGCCTTTTAATTTGCCACTTTTGATATTGCTTTTTAATTTAAAAGTATCATGCGGATTGATGCCCTTCCATTCTCCACTGTCCTTTTTGAAAAGTCTTAATTTTTTATCTGGATACCAATCTGAAAAGCGAATCCATTTCCCACAATAATTATTTCTTCTATTGCAATAATAGCCTGCGTATTTCCAATTTTTTTTAACTTCTAAGATGGAGGATTTCAACTTATCAGAAAGCGCTTCATCACCATCTAAAGACAGTACATGATTGTAGCTTGCTTGTTCTAACGCAAAGTTTTTTTGTTCAAAATATCCCAAAAACTTTTGTTGTATAAAAGTCACATTAAACTCCTTACAAATTTCTTGTGTTTTATCAGTAGAGTAGGAGTCTACGACAATAATTTCATCCACAACGTCAACTAAAGAGGACAGGCATTTTCTTAAATGCTCCTCTTCATTGTACGTTATGATGACTCCTGATAGTTTTATCATGCTTATTCTATATTTCGGTACATAAGCCAAAGAAATAAATAGGTTTTAAATTCTTCAAAAGCTTTTAAATAGGCGAATACAAACCCTTCTTTACCATCTAAAAAACCGAGTTTAAAAATGAATATTTTTTTTAGTTCCCATAAAGGATTCCATGAAAAATGAAAAAAATGAGGACGTATTTTATTAATATATAAATCTCGAGCTTTAAGTTTTGCTTTTTTTGTCAGTCGTTCATTATAACGATCAAAATCTAAATAAAGTTCTTCAACAGGGCCTTTTAATTTTTTAGCTGCAATTTTAGTACCAAGTGAGTTTTTATGAAACAAAAGAGAAGTGTAGCGAGTTCTATACCCAGAAAAATTCAACAATTTACCCATAAAATTGAAACGGGTTTCGGACTTATAATTCCCTGATGAATCAGGGTTCATAGCAATCTCAGTGATTTCTTCTGACAATTGATTTGAAATACAATGATTTGCTTCTAACCCTACAATCCAATTATGGCTTGCTTTTGAGCTTCCTTTATCAAGCAAAAAATCAAAATCAATGTATTCAGATTCAATAAATTGAACTGGGTGTGTGTGCTGAATTTCGGACAGTACCGTTGGATCTATTTTTCCGACAATAATGATTTCATCTACAAAGGCGATGCTTGCAATGCACTCCTTAATATAGCTGTGATCAAAAAACGAAATAACGATGGCACTAATCATGAAATATAAAACTAATTAAAAATAATTATGTAGTCGGCTGCAAAAGTAATAATTTTACAGCTAATATAAGCTACTGAGCCATGCCGCGTTTACCAATTTTAATGTATCATAATATTTGCGACCAGCCTTCCAAAAGCAAAGGACTGACTTTGTCTTATGAAAAATTGGAAATACAGTTTCAGTATTTAGTTGCTCAGGGCTATACAAGTTTGCATTTTAGTGACATTCAAAAGTTTAAACAAACAGATGAATATCCTAAAAACCCCATTATTATTACTTTTGATGATGTGTATGTGAGTCAATATAAATTCGCGTATCCTCTTCTTAAAAAATACAATTTAAAAGCATGTTTTTATGCACCTTTTTCTTTTGTTGGAAGTACTGATTCATGGAACGGTGGTACTGAAGAAATCATGACGGTTTCACAACTAAAGGATTTAGATCCAGCTATCATAGAACTTGGGTTGCATTCTTTTGAGCACCGTCCCTACAGTTCATTGTCAATGGAATTAATACAAGAAGATTTTAAAAAATGTCATGATTTTGTTTCCAAACATGCATTGAATGTGTGTAATGTTTTGGCGTATCCCTATGGTAATTTCCCACGAGAAGAACCTCAGAAAACTATTTTTTTTGATGTCTTAAAAAAGCAAAACATTGCTTATGGTTTAAGAATTGGAAATAGACTGAACAAACTCCCTTTCAAAAATAATTATGAATTAAACCGATTGGATATTAAAGGAGAAGACAGTTTGTTTAAATTCAGACTCAAATTAAAATTTGGAAAACTCTCTTTATTTTAGGCCTTTTTTGAGGAGCATCAATTTGGCGTATCTCGAAAACACGCCGTAGGAATTAATCGCTGCAACGGCCAGTCCAGGAATTCCATCTAAAAACCCACGTCTTACAATATATTCATGGAAAAATCTGTAGGCCGGTTTAAAAGCTAAATGAAAATAATTCATCCCTTTTCCTTTGGACAAAATTCGTTCGGCTTGAAACCAAGCATAGGAATCTTTTTTACCAATATAATGCAATAAGCCTTTGTAAGTATAGTGTAATACTTTGTTTTTCAGCGTTCCAATAGAGCCCTCAACAATAAGTTTTTCGTGCACACTTCCTTCAAAATGACATTTGTCTCTCACCACTAAGCGTGTGACATTGTTGTCATGATGGTATAAAAAACGATTCATATAGAAGTGAGGGAAATTAAGTTTATAGCCTGTGTGTTTATTGGATTTCAGAGCTTCTAAAATTTCCTTTTGAAGCGCATGTGTAATGCGTTCATCTCCATCTAAAAACAGAACCCAATCACTAGTAGCAAATTGTAGTGCGTGATTTTTTTGATTCGAAAAGTTATCAAACTTTCTAGATATAACTTGACATCCGTGATCGGTTGCAATTTTAACAGTAGCGTCAGAACTCATAGAGTCCACGACAATAATTTCATCTGCAAATTTAACAGAATATAAGGCGCCCTCCAGATATTGGGCTTCGTTATACGTTGGGATTATGACGGTTAAAGTTTGCATTTGCGTTTAAAGTGTAAACTTACAAAAAAACTTTATATTTGCACCCTATGAATCAAATAGACACTTCTATTGTTATAAGCACATATAACTCCACTGAATGGTTAGCAAAAGTACTCTATGGGTATAATAATCAGACGTACAGATTATTTGAAATTGTAATTGCCGACGACGGATCTAATCAAGAAACGTTTGATCTTATTGAAAAAATTCAAAAAGAAGTTTTTTATCCGATTGTACATGTGTGGCATGAGGATAATGGGTTTCAAAAATCTCAAATATTAAACAAAGCGATTGAAAAATGCAATACTCCCTACATCATTATGTCAGATGGGGATTGCATTCCAAGAGTCGATTTTGTGGAAGTTCATGTCAAACATAGAAAACAAGGTTTGTTTTTATCAGGAGGTTATTTTATGCTGCCTATGAATATTTCAAAGCTAATTTCCGATGAAGATATTTATGAAGGTCGTTGTTTTGATCTGAAATGGTTAAAATCAAACGGTTTAAAAATGTCTTTTAAAAACAATAAACTCACCGCAAGAGGTTTTAAATCTTGGCTTTTGAATTTGTTGACGCCAACCACTGCAAGTTGGAATGGACACAATGCTTCAGGCTGGAAAAAAGATATTATGTCGATTAATGGTTTTGATGAGCGCATGCAATATGGTGGGCAAGACCGCGAACTCGGAGAGCGTTTGTTTAACTATGGCATAAAGAGTAAGCAAATTAGATACAGTGCTATTTGTGTGCATCTCGACCATCCACGGAGTTATAAAACTCAAGAATCGATTAATAAGAATCTAGAAATCAGAAAAAACATCAAATCTGCAAACAGATCTTGGACTGATTATGGTATTTTTAAAATGTTTTAAAATAAAGCGTTTATAGCTTTCTGTACACTCCTAATTTCCAATAGGCAGTTCCTTTCTCCGAAGCTACTTTAGAAAAATCTAATTGTTCTAGTTCAGGGATGTCAAAATACTTCCAACATCCAGAACCTTCTTTAAAAATAGACGTGATTAAGATCCCATCTTTTTTAAGCTTGCCTAAAATCCGATTCAGAACCTTGGCTCTAACGGCGTCATTAATATAATAAAAAGCTTCATTAAAAACGATGACATCAAATTCTTGAGGGGGTTTGTAGTAATGCAAATCCGCAACCTGAAAATCAGCATTTTTAAACTTGTAATTATTTGCAGTTTCAATAGAGAATTTAGAAAAATCAATACCTAAAAAATAGCCAATAGCTTCATTTTCTAACCGCATTCTTAACACCCCTTCGCCAGATCCTAAGTCTAAAATACTAGCTTGTTTTTTGGAATGCTGTTTTATAAATTCTAATATTTTTGAATAGCGAGGGGCTTCTACATCATTTCTCAAATAATCCCATCGCCCTTTTTTGTACTGTCGATTCCAACGTAATTTTCGACGCCAAATATGAAATTTATCTAAATAACTTAGTTTACTCATGAGATATGATGTTTTAAAAACGGCGTTAAGTTCTTAAGAATAATTTCTGGGGTCAGTTGATTGTATAAAAACGTAGGGTCTTCTTCAATTTTCCGACGTTCCTCTCTTGAAGTGGAAAATAAATCGGGTTTTTCGTCCAACAAATGTACAGAGGTATGCAGCTGTCCATCTTCAAAACTAGACCAATCCGATTTTAAGATGTAGGGAGAGAAAATTGTAAACGTTGGTTTGTCAAGTGCTTTAGCGATATGAACACTCCCACCTTCATTAGCAATCAAAAGTTTACACTGATTCATTAGCGAAATAAAGCCTCTGATATTCGGTTCATAAAGATCAAAAATGATGGCGTCTTGGTGCTTACAAGCCTCATAAATTTTAGTGGCCTCTGCTTTTTGATTTGGCGCATAGTTGAACATTACATTCACTTCAAAATTGGAAGTGACGTAATCAATGAGCTCCACGATATACGAATACGGCATTGATTTTTGAGGAGTACTTCCCAAAACACCAACCATCACCACTGGTTTAGAATAGTTATTTAATTGTGAATACTTTTTTTCTGTATCTGTTAAATAAATTTTTGGCGTGTAAATGGGAGCTTCTAATGGAAATGCTGAATCCACCAAATGAACTCTTTCTTCGATAGATTTCCCGCATGGCAGTGTTTTTTTATCTAAAGGTAGCACCTTATGCGTATGAAAATTAAAAATAGAACTTTTACCCTTTTTTTGATAGCCTACACGAATGGGGGCTTTTGAGAGCAGTGAAATGAACTTACTTTGAAACTTTGAATACGGATCAAAAATAATATCATAGTTTTCCTTTCGGATGTGCCAAGCCGTTTTAAGAAGCGTTGGAATTTTCTTTAATTCTTTTTCATTCAATGGAATGATTCTATCAATGTTGGGATTGTTTTCGATCACACCTGTTGTGTAGTCATAAACCAAATAATCAACCCGAGAATTTGGGATTACTTTTTTAATATTCGCTGCGATTAAAGAGGCAATGAGTACATCACCAATTCGCTTATTTTGAATTACAAGTATTTTTTTCATTAACGACTAAAGACTATCTTAGCAAGATATTACTTTTTTTAAAGTTACTAAAAGTTTACATGAATAATATTATTATACATTCCAAATTCTCCTCTTATTCTACTGCAATATCAAAGGCAATAAGTGATTTTGAAACCTCAGGGATTACCGTGCTGAAAGGAGATCGAAATACCATAAAATCTCTCAAAATTGAAGGGCTGCATTTGAATATTAAACAATTTAAAACCCCAAATGTTTTTAATTCCTTTGTTTATAAATACATTCGTAAATCAAAAGCACGAAGATCCTATGAGTATGGAAATTTATTAACTCAAAAATCTATTTTAACACCTACCCCGATCGCTTATTTTGAAGCCTCATCATGGTTTGGTCTCAAACAAAGTTACTATGTCAGTCAGCATGTAGCCTATGATTTTGATTTTAGAGTATTGATTCATGATTTAAAGTTTCCAAACAGAGTTGAAATTTTAAAACAGTTTACAGCTTTCACGTTTAAACTACACGAAGAAAATGTCAATTTCTTAGACCATTCTCCAGGGAATACACTCATTGTAAAAACAGATGTGGCTCAATACGATTTTTATTTAATCGATTTGAATCGCATGCGTTTTGAGGCGATGAATTTTAAAAAACGAATGCATAATTTTAGGCGCCTCTGGTTGTCTAAGGCGATGATACAAATTATGTCTAAAGAGTATGCGGTATTAAGCGAAACTCCGCTAACGGAAATTCAGAGCGGAATGCTTCATTATAGCCGTCAGTTTCAGAAAAAAATAGATACTAAAAAGCTAAAACGAAGCGGTCGAAAAATGGTATTTAAATCTACGGATTAAACCGCAACATTATGCGTTCTTAAAGCATCGTTTAAAGACGTTTTTTTGTTGGTGCTTTCTTTTCTTTTTCCAATAATCAAAGCACAAGGAACATTGTAGTTTCCAGAAGGGAATTCTTTTACATAACTCCCAGGAATCACAACCGAACGTGCAGGTACAAGTCCTTTATATTCAACGGGTTTATCACCAGTTACATCAATGATTTTTGTACTCATAGTCAAGACAACTCCGGCACCTAATACAGCTTCCGTTTCCACACGAACTCCTTCCACAACAATGCAGCGCGAACCAATAAAGGCATTATCTTCAATAATTACGGGAGCCGCTTGAAGCGGTTCCAACACACCGCCAATACCAACGCCGCCTGAAAGGTGAACGTTTTTACCAATTTGCGCACAACTTCCTACAGTCGCCCATGTGTCAACCATGGTGCCCTCATCTACGTACGCTCCAATATTCACATAGCTTGGCATCAAAATAGTTCCTTTGGAAATATAAGCACCATGGCGCGCCACTGCATGTGGCACTACACGAATGCCTTTTTCCGCATAGCCTGTTTTTAATGGAATTTTATCATGAAACTCAAACGGTCCAACCTCAATAGTTTCCATCGTTTGGATAGGGAAATACATCACCACTGCTTTTTTGACCCACTCATTCACCTGCCAACCATCTGTTGTGGGCTCAGCAACTCTAAGTTCTCCTTTATCTAATAAATCAACGATTTTTCTAATCGCATTTTTTGTAGTATTTTCGTTTAAAAGTGTTCGGTTTTCCCAAGCAGTTTCTATAAGTGATCGTAAGTTATCCATTGTATTAATTTTTTGCAAATATAAGATTAATAATAAAGTAATAAATAAATAAATGTGACTCATTCGTGAAAGCAGGGTCGAAACTATGTAAAACCCTAAATTTATTTAAGTTAAACAATCCCCATTGTCTATGAAGTCTCCTACTATTTCTGTCATTATCAGTACTTATAATCAACCAGAATGGTTGCGTAAAACGCTTTTAGGCTATCAATATCAGACCTTTGATTCTTTTGAAATTGTTATTGCAGACGATGGTTCTGACGACCGCACAAAAACAATCATTGAACAGTTTCAAACACAAACACCCTTACAAATTATTCATGTTTGGCATGAAGACCAAGGATTTCAGAAAACAACAATTTTAAACAAAGCTATTCTTGCCTCTAATTCAGACTATCTCATATTTACAGATGGAGATTGCATCCCTCGAAATGATTTTGTAGCAGTGCATTATCAAAAAAGAGCTCCCAATTCTTTCTTGTCGGGGGGCTATTTTAAACTTCCTAAAACAATTTCAGATTTAATAACAGAGTCAGATATAGAGGCACAAACGTGTTTTGATCCAAAATGGCTTTTATACCTTGGTCTTAAAAAAACTTTTAAGCTAAACAAATTGTGTTCTAAAGGTCGTAAAGAATTGTTGTTAAACAAATACACGGTCACAAAAGCAACCTGGAACGGGATGAATTCTTCTGCTTGGAAAAAAGATATTATGTCGGTTAACGGTTTTGATTCCCGAATGCAATATGGGGGAGAGGATCGCGAATTTGGGGAACGTTTAGTGAATTACAAAGTCAAAGGGCTACAAATCAGATACAGTGCTATTTGTCTGCATTTATTTCATTTAAGAGGCTATAAAAACGAAGCGGCTATCATTGCTAATCTGAACATCAGGGCTCAAACTAAAAAGGAGAAAATTATAAAAACACCTTTTGGAATCAGTCAACTCTAAAGGGATTATCAAGCTTTTAAATTGTATTTTTGTCCCTTATGGGACGATTATTAGCAATTGATTATGGAAGTAAACGCTGTGGCATCGCTGTCACTGACGAAATGCAAATTATTGCTTCGGGTTTGACTACGGTAGAGACCAAAAAACTCATACCCTTTTTAAAAACCTATTGTAAGGACGAATCAGTAGATCTGTTTTTAATCGGTTTGCCAAAACAAATGAACAACGAACTCTCTGAGAGTGAGCCTTTAATTTTGAAATTCATTGAACTCTTAAAAAAACAAATCCCCTTGATTCCCATTGAACGAGTGGATGAACGTTTTACTTCTAAGATGGCATTTCAAACGATGATTGACAGTGGTCTCAAAAAAAAACAACGTCAAAACAAGGCGCTTGTCGATGAAATTAGTGCGACTCTTATTCTCCAATCCTATCTTCATAATAAATAATTATAGAAGTATTATTTTATAATCTCAAAAATCGTATTTTTGAGTCCTTATATTCAGTAGTATGATTTTACCAATTGTGGCTTATGGAGATCCAGTTCTTAAAAAAAGAGGAACTGAAATTTCTAAAGACTATCCAAAATTAGAGCAAGTTATTGCCAATATGTACGAATCTATGTACGGCGCTTTTGGCGTTGGCTTAGCCGCACCACAGGTTGGGCTTTCAATTCGTTTGTTTTTAGTGGACACCACTCCTTTTGCAGATGATGAAAGCTATTCACCTGAAGAGCAAGCGGAATTAAAAGCCTTTAAACGCACCTTTATAAATGCCAAAATACTTGAAGAATCAGGTGAAGAATGGGATTTTAACGAAGGCTGTTTAAGCATTCCCAACGTGCGCGAAGATGTATCTAGATGTCCAAAAATAAAAGTGGAATATCAAGATGAAGATTTTAAAACACATGTTGAAGAATTCGATGGTTTAATTGCGAGAGTCATTCAGCACGAATACGATCATATCGAAGGTGTTCTGTTTACAGACAAAGTCTCTACCTTAAAAAAACGTCTATTAAAAGGAAAGTTAACCAATATTTCTAAGGGAAAAACCAGTGTTGATTACCGCATGCGATTTCCAAATATTTCAAAAAAACGATCTTAAATTAACAATAAATTCAATCAATGGAATTAGATAAAATTTTAGCCATTTCTAAAAAGCCCGGCTTATACAAATTAATTACCCAATCTCGTGGCGGGTTTATCGCAGAATCTCTGCTCGATCAAAAACGAATTTCGGTCAGCATCAGTAGTAATGTCAGTCTGTTAAGTGAAATTGCGATTTATACACTTAACGAAGAATTGCCATTAAAAGAAGTGTTGTCAAAGATTTTTGATAAAGAAAAAGGTGCAGAAACAAGCACCAGTCCAAAAGCCTCAAAAGATGATTTAGAAGCGTATTTCTTTTCCGTACTCCCTGATTACGATGAAGACCGCGTCTATCCGAGCGATATCAAAAAGATTTTAAATTGGTATAATTTATTAAACAAACACCAGCTCCTCGATTTTAAAACCGAAGCTTCTAATTCAGAAGAAGAGGAATAAAGCTGTCTAAAAAGAAGAGAATCTGTCATTCTGAACTCGTTTCAGAATCTGAAACAAACCTGCCTGACGTTAGGCAGGTTCAGATTGACAAAGCAAAGTCTTTTTACTCCTTTTTTTTAACACCTTATTTTAGAATGTTAGCACACTTAACAAAAGAATTCAGTTACAATTGGAAGTTAGCCTACCCAGTCATTATGGGCATGCTCGGGCATACCTTTGTCGGCTTTGTTGATAACATCATGGTTGGGCAATTGGGGTCAGCAGAACTGGCAGCAGTATCCCTCGGAAATAGTTTTTTCTTTGTAGCAATGTCCTTAGGAATTGGATTTTCTACGGCAATCACCCCTTTGGTTGCAGAAGCAGATTCTGAAAATGATTTCAAAAAAGGAAAGTCTGCTTTTAAACACGGCTTGTTTTTGTGCATCGTTTTAAGTCTATTGTTGTACGGCATGATTTTATTGGCAAAACCGCTCATGTATTTCATGGAACAACCCGAAGAAGTGGTGATTTTAGCGATGCCTTATCTAAATATTGTTGCGATATCATTAATCCCTCTCATTATTTTTCAAGGGTTTAAACAATTTAGTGATGGCTTGTCATTAACCAAACACGCCATGTATGCCACTATTTTTGCCAATATTTTAAATGTTGGTTTTAATTATTTGTTGATATTCGGAAAGTTTGGATTTCCAGAAATGGGCATTATTGGTGCTGGAATTGGTACTTTGATTTCTCGAGTTGCCATGATTGTTTTGATCTGGATTTTACTGAAAAATAATAAAAAAGCAAAGGCATTTGTAACCCATATAAAACTATTTGTTTTGGATAATTCCATGCTTAAAAAAATCATGAACCTTGGATTGCCAAGTGCCATGCAAATGTTATTTGAAGTCGCTATTTTTACGGCAGCAATCTGGTTGAGTGGTGTTTTGGGAAAAAATGCGCAAGCAGCCAATCAAATTGCATTGAATTTATCCTCTATGACCTTTATGATTGCGATGGGTTTGAACGTCACGGCAATGATTCGTGTTGGCAACCAAAAAGGATTAAAAAACTATGTGGAACTCCAGCGCATTGCAAAGTCCATATTTTTGATGGGGATTTTATTTGCCTCTGTATTTGCGATTCTTTTCTTGGTATTTCACGATGTGTTTCCAGCGCTTTATCTCGATTTAGAAGACGTCAATAACTATTTAGACAATCAGGAAGTGGTGGCAATCGCTTCAAAATTACTATTGGTGGCAGCACTTTTTCAACTGAGTGACAGTGCTCAAGTTGTGTTTTTAGGGGCATTGAGAGGCTTGCAAGATGTGAAAATCCCAACCCTGTTGACCTTTATATCCTATTGGATCATTGGCTTCCCAACGAGTTATTTTCTTGGAAAAGAAGACGTCTATGGAAGTACAGGAATCTGGATCGGACTTTTGGTAGGATTAGGGTCGGCATCAATTTTTTTATATCTTAGATTTATTTATCTAACGAACCGTTTAATACAAACTCATAACAACTAAGCATGGAATTACCAAAATTTATACTCGGAGATAATACTAAATTTCCAACAGCAATTTATGTGATACACACAGAGTTTCCACGTTTTATCATCAATCTAGAAACGGATGAAGTGGAGTGGTTGGAAGATTTTGACACGCAGGACGAAGAAGAATTACTTTCGGAAACGGAAACTGCCGTACAAGAAGCGTCTGCTTTTTATGACTCTGAAGTTTCAACTTACGACGATTAATTATGTTAGATCAACTTATAGAATTTGACCGCTCGCTATTACTTTATTTAAATAATTTAGGAACCCCCTCATGGGATGGATTTTGGTTGGTAGTCACCAACAAGTTGACCTTTATTCCTTTATATCTCGTTTTGATTTATTTAATCGCCAAGCGCTTCACGATTAAAGAGATTGTTATTTTAGTACTCACCATTGCTGGAATGATTTTATTTACGGATCAAATTACGAACCTCTTTAAATTTACTTTTGAACGGCTTCGTCCTTGTGCACAAGAAGGGGTGTTAGAACACATCAGACAAGGGGAGTGTTGGGGCTATGGGTTTTTCTCAGGACATTCGTCCAATTCAATGGCGACAGCTATTTTTACAGGCTTGATGCTACGTCCCGTCTATAAAAACGTGATTTATTATATGATCGTGTGGAGCATTGTTGTGGCTTACAGCCGCATCTACTTAGGACTTCATTATCCCTTAGATATTCTGTGTGGACTGTCGTTTGGTGTGTTGTCGGGCTATTTGTTTTACTCCGTGTTTAAACGCTTACGAATGCTTTTTGTGAAGGTTCAATAGATATTCAGCCGCTGCAAAAGGCGAGCGTTTATTTGCTGCAATCAACTCTTTTTGAATCTGCAATTCTTTAGCGATGGTTTCATCTTGAAAAAATTGATCTTTTAATTGATTTTCAATGGACTGAAGCAACCAAAAGGTGTTTTGCTCCTGACGTTTTTTTGTAAAATACTCCTCCTTATTAGCATGATTTATATAATCGCTAATTAAATTCCAAGTGGCATCGATGCCTTTGTTTTCAAGGGCGCTACACAATACGACTTTAGGCATCCATCCAGAGGCTTTGGCAGGGTAGAAGTGAAGCGCACGGTTAAATTCCACCTTTGCTAATTTAGCAGCCGTTAGATTGTCTCCATCCGCTTTATTGATAATAATAGCATCCGCCATTTCAATAATTCCCCGTTTGATCCCTTGGAGTTCATCACCTGCACCTGCGAGTTTTAGCAATAAGAAAAAATCAACCATACTGTGTACCGCCGTTTCGCTTTGTCCAACGCCAACCGTTTCTATAAGAATTACATCATAACCGGCTGTTTCACAAAGGGTAATGGCTTCACGCGTGTGTCGTGCCACACCCCCCAAAGAATCGCCGGCTGCGGAAGGACGGATAAACGCATTCGGATTTTTAACCAGTGCATCCATGCGGGTTTTGTCGCCTAAAATACTGCCTTTAGTGAGGCTACTACTCGGGTCCACCGCTAATACTGCAACCTTCTTTCCAAGAGTGGTCAAGTAAGTACCGAGTGTTTCTATAAACGTACTTTTTCCCACACCAGGCACCCCCGTAATTCCAATTCTAACGGAAGGTTTTTGATGTTCTAAGCAGCTTTGAATGAGTGTGTTTGCCTTTTCTTTGTGCGCAATATTATGACTTTCAATCAAGGTGATCCCCCGACTGAGTGCAGCCGTGTTCCCGATTAGGATTCCTTCCAGCAATGCTGCAGCAGAAGGTTGTTCTTGACGCTTCTTTTTTAGATGAGAAATCGCCTGTTTGCTTGTGGCTTCTTGGTTCGAAATCCCTTCTTTTTCCTGAAGTGCTGTTTTATTTGATTGCTCTTTGTTCACGTTTGGTCTATTGCTGCTAAATTAATCTAATTTTTTATATTAGGATTGTTTTTTTGATTGTCCGTATCTTTCGATCCTAATTGTATCCGATGGATTTTAAGACTTTTTTATTTGAGTTATCACAAACGCCCGTTCGGGTTATTGCACCAACGGTTGATTTTAGTCAATATGTTCCGATAGACTTATCAAAAGACAATAAAGCTCTTAAGGATTTTGATACCAGCTGCTCCCAATCGTGGAGTGCGTATATCAATCAATATCTACAAGACCGAAATAAGTCCATTGCTTTTGGTGGGTATTTAGAGACGCGTTCCATCTATACGAGAAGCACCTATTTTGAAACTAAAAACACTTTAGAATCTCGTAACATTCATTTGGGAGTTGACTTGTGGTGTGCTGCTGAAACGCCTGTATTGGCCGCTTTTGATGGGGTGGTGCATAGCTTTCAAGATAATACCAATCATGGCGATTATGGCCCTACGATTGTCCTAAAACATTGCATCAAGGGTGTCATGTTTTACACGCTTTACGGGCATTTGTCTAAGTCGTCAATTAAAGGTTTGTGTAAAAATACTCCAGTAAGCAAAGAACAGGTTGTTGGGTATTTAGGAGATGCAACTGTAAACGGTGATTATGCCCCACATTTACATTTTCAAATCATTAAAAATATGGCAAACTATGAAGGAGATTATCCGGGCGTATCTTCCCAAAAGAATTTAGACTTTTACAGGTCAAATTGCCCCGATCCGAATTTGGTTTTGAAGTTGAAATAATGTTTTTTGATTTATTCAGGGATCCCAATTTGAATTCTTGTTTTCCCTGTTTTTTCTTCTAATTTAGAAACCAATTCTTGAAAACCAACTAAATGCATATGTGCTTTTATATTTTTGTCAGAACTTATAATTTTCAGTTCAAGACTTACTTTTCCAAATGATAAATCTCTAATTTCATCCCATTTTATTTCTTTTTGTTTTCCAAATAGTGTCGTTTCAATAAGGCCTAAATCAGTTACTTTTATATGAGAAATAAAACCTTTGGCAAATAACAATAAGCCAACGACCATTGCGACTAAACTGCAAATAATGGCTAAAATTTGGTCATTTTCATTAGCGTAGAAGAAAGCATATATCAATAATCCAAGTCCTCCAATTATCACTGAAATTCCAACTATTGGATATAGTTTTGGGAGTTGTAAAATAATATTTCCAAGTCCATCTTTTTTTGGTTTCTTTTTTGAAGCGGCAATAAGTAAAGCCATCACAATTGATACGATGATTACAGGTAAAATGTTTTTCAAAATCATGGATTAATTTGTATTTAGCTTAATAATTAATCAATTCGGAAAGATCAATGAATAATGATAAATAAGCTCCGAAAAATTTACTTTTGTTACCATTGTCTAGCTTGAAATAGGGAGTGATTCCATAGTCTATTTTAGCTTGAAAGTCAATAAAACGCATTAATCGATGTCCTAAGCCTAATTGTATGCCAATATTTAATTTTTCAAAAACATCCTCATAATCGTATTTGGTTTTTGAGATCAAAGAGAATCGAGGTCCTAAAGTCATATAAAAACTTTTTTTGTAATCCACTCCAAAGTCATATTTAAAACTAGGGCTAAACTCAATAAATTCAAATTCAAAATCGATATCAAATTTATGGTAGATTACCTTCTTTTTATTGAGAGTTAGTTCGGATTTAATTCCAATATTATCATTTATACCATATTCAAAATAGACCCCTAGATTTAAAGTTGATATAAATTTATTGTTTTCTGTAACAAGTTGGTTTCCCCCATTATTGTTGTCAGATTGGTAAAAATTACCACCTAATAAAACTCCGTAAGAAATATCTTGGGAATATGTGAAATGGGTTAAAGTTGAAATCAGAATGATTAAATATGTTTTTTTCATTTTTTATCCATTTCTATTTTAATCAATTCTACTGCTTTCTTTTGCCCTCTTTCCTTTGCTAAATCATAAGCATTTTTCTTTTCTTTATTCTTTAATGTGATGTCAGCTCCATTGTCTATTAAAAGTTGAATGATATCTAGATAACCTCTTTTTGCAGCCTCGCCAAGAGAAAAATCACCGTCCTTGTCTTTACTATTTACATTAGCTCCTTGTTCTATTAAGTACTTTGATATTTCGTAATGTCCTTTAGATGCAGCATGTTCAAGAGGAGTAGCCCCATCGCTAGCTTTTATGTCTATTTCTGCTCCATTTTCTGCTAAGTATTTTACAATTTCAAAATGACCATTTCTTGAAGCTACTCTTATAGGAGTGAAATCTAGATATCCTTTAAAGTTAATATCAGCACCATTTCTTACTAAGAGTTTTACTATTTCAATATAACCTTCTTGACATGGGTATTCAATAGGAGTAGAGTTGCCAGGTTTTACTTTATTAACTTGATTTACATCAGCACCATTTTTTATTAATAATTCGGATATTTCATAGTTGTTATCGGCTGTTGCCCTCCACAAAGGGAAAAGTCCCTTTTTATTGTACTTAGAAATATCTGCATTTTTTTTAATAAGAGATTTAACTTTTTCAATATCTCCTTTCTCTACCGCTTTGTATAATCTTTGAGAATATCCAAATGTTGTTACTCCAATAAAAAGTAAGAATGTTATTTTTTTCATTTTGTTTATTTAATGGTTGTAAATGTATCTATGTCAGAACATTAGGTGTGACAATCCCAATAAAGTATAAGTACCCCGATTAATCCAATGTTATTTACAATAAAATAATATCTTACGACTGGTCAAATCGCTTATGAAGATTTAGACTTGGGTCTGAATCAATGTTAAACTTATAAAAAAAATCATGGATATCCAAAAATATACGTGATTTTAATAATTATGAACCCCTATTTTAATGACTTAAACCATCTTTATTAAGACTTACCTAACAATGAAAACAACATATTTGTTTATATCATAAATAAATTAATGATAAACGTTAATAAATAATTGTATATCATTATTTTTTAATTAAATTTGCACCCAATAATAAAACACTTCTCATGAAAATATTAAAACATATCTTGGTAGCAATCCTGATTATACTTATTTCAGGTTTAAGCACCTACTATCTAAAACCTGACTCTCCTGTTCAGATACTCATTATCATTCCAATGGTCGTTTTTTTTGTGTTCAATCTGATCATTAGAAAATCACTTTTGTATAAGAACTACTTTACAAGCCCATACAATCTATTGACCACAAAAGCGCGGTTCGAAAAGACCTTTGACATTCCAAAAGAACTGATGTTTGAAAAAATGATTGAGGTCATTGATAATTCAAAATTTAAACTAGTGGATACAGATAAAAACACCTTTGAGATTTTAGCAATTTCAACCATCACATTCAAATCTTGGGGCGAGAATTTGTATATAAATTTTGAAACGATTGAAAATCAAACAATCTTGAAGTTTTGTTCTTCAACGCTTTTTCAACTCTATTCTTGGGGGAAAAACGAAGAAAATTATAATGCCCTCTTAAATGAAATCGAAAGTTCATTAACCATTTAAATTTATAAATATGTCTATCATAGTAAACTTAGATGTGGTACTAGCCAAACGAAAATTAAAGTTAAAAGAGCTTTCTGAAAAAGTGGGTGTGTCCACTGTGAACCTGTCCATATTAAAGCAAGGGAAGGTCAAAGCCATTCGATTCTCAACACTCAATGCTATTTGTGTGGCCTTGGATTGTCAACCAGGAGATATCCTTGAGTACGTTGACTAGGTAAGATGGTTTCTTTAAGTGTTTTTTAATTCTATTGCAGCGATATGTTTATTTTTTAAACCTCAATTGAAATATTTACTTTTCCGCCTAGTCCTTTTTCAACAATGTCAAACAATGTTTTTAAGGTCAGATTGCTTCCGTTATTTTCGACTCTAGAAATATAAGTTCGTTTTTTGTCAACCAAGGAACCAAGTTGTTCTTGCGTTAGATTCTTTTCTTCTCGAGCGTTTCTTAAGAGTAACCCAATTTTAAAAGATTCAAAATCCCTATCGAGTTCATCTCTGCGTTCCGTTCCTTTTTCTCCGTAAACAGAATCTTTAATTTTTTTCCAAGGTTTGGTTTCCATTTTATTTCTTTTTGTTCTCATCTGTATAATAAGATTTCATTAAATTAACTGCTTTTTCAATTTCATTTTTTGGGGTCTTTTGTGTTTTCTTAATGAATCCGTTTAAAAGAATTACAAGCCTTCCCTTATCGAAAAAACAAAACACACGCCAAATATTTGTTCCCAACTTAATTCGGGCTTCATAAAGTCCTTTTGTTCCTGTAATTGCTTTGAGATAATTTGAAGGAACTCGTTCGTAGGTTTCGATTATTTCAATCACTTTGTAGATCTTGTCTTGTACCTTATTTGGTTGTGCTAGCAAGAAATCCTCAAAATAATTTTTATAAGCAATTACTTCTCTGACTTTTTTCATCTGGACAAAGGTAACTTAAAAGTTACTATTTAAAAAATTTATGTTTACTTTTTCAGTTCTTCTATTTACTTTTTATGTTCCGCGAAGTTTAGAAATCATAGATTCGACGGAGTCAAACTTTTCGGAGCTGGGTTTTTTAAACTTTTTCGGAACGCGAATGGATTCGCGCACCAGCGGGGGTATAAAGTCAGTTTAGCTTTTATGTTTATAATATCGGAATTCATAAAATCAATTTAGTCTTTATTCATTTTTTTTAGAAAGTATGGTTTTGTCAGATTTCTGAATATTACATAAATAACTATAAACGCTATTACAATTATGGCTCCGCTTGTGCTTGTTTCTTCTTTAGGAATTCCGCCCAATAGATAGAGTAAAGTTCTTATCCCAACCAAAACAGAAAGTATTATCATAATTCCGTAAAAGAAATTGATGGTTTTCCATAGATATTCAAATAATACTTGCTTATCGTATTTGTCTAACATTTCGGTTTTCTCAAATTACTCCCAACGGTTTTGTATATGATTTGGCGTGTTTGGTAGATTGGCTTGCGAGTGATTTGGCAGCAGCTGTGCTGCGTGAGAATCAGATAGGCAAGCGAAGCTACGTTTACGTTTTATTCATATAATTTACTTTGTCTAAGTTAAGCAAAATTGTTGATGCTTTTAGTTCAGCCACGCTGAATTATATACGTTGTTATGTGCTGGCTTTTATTAATTTCCAGTAAATCTCTTCAATCGAAATCCTCTTTTTGCAGATTGACTCGCTTGAAAGTAATTTATTGGTATAGAATATAATTTTGAAATTGATTCCAATATTGGGCTTATTTTATCATATCTCATCTTGTCATTTTTTAGAATCAAATGATAAAAAGACGCCCAAGTTATTGCAGCATCATTAAAAGAAACATCGTTTTCAAATCCAATTAATGAATAACATTTACAAAATGGAAATAATTCCTTTGCTAAATTTTTGTTTACAGAAGAGCAAGCAGATATGAATAATCGTTTATAGTCTAAAACTGGTGTTACAAATTCAGAAAATAAATCAAAATCGATAGAATTTAAGGTTGTCTCAATAGATTCTTCACTCCCATGACATGAGAAATGAAGATACCTATATTCTGTTTCTTTAAAAATTTTCAGGACTTCTTCCAATTCCTGTGAAGTCCGAATATAATAATATTGCGTTTTCACACCTCCTAACTTTAAAATTCTTGAAAGAAATTTACCTTCATAACGGTCAAGTTTTTCATCCCTAAATTCTAGGCTCTCAATTATAAAAACTCCTTTTTTAGGCATTATTTAATCTTTTAGAAAAGGTGAATCCTTTGTGATAGTAAAGCTTTGATTTCTATAATTTAGATTTACTGTGTCTGCAAATTCAAGTCCAGCTTTCAATGTGCCACGTAAAGTTTCTATACAAGTAAAAAATGCTATTTGCACCGCATATTTTAATGTGTCTTGTGACTCAACTTTTTGAGGATTATTCAAAGCGTTTTCACAACATTCTTCAAGCATAGCTTTATGAAGTGGATGAATATTTTCAAGAGGTATTTTATCGTCAAAATCTTTAGTTACTAAATCGTATAATTCTTTTACTTCCATAGTCTTTTACGCTCGTTATAAATTATTGGTTAATTAATAGCCACCTTTTAAAGAAAAGCTTATATCATTTATTTTAACTGTTCTGTTTCCAGAACTAACTTTTCCTGACAAATTATAACCGATTATATTATTTCCAATTGAACTAACCTTTCCTGATAAATTATATCCAATAGTTACATTGCCAATCGAACTAACTTTTCCTGATAAGTTGTAATTAACCGGAATATTTCCAATAGAACTTATTTTTCCTGACAAATTATAATTAATTACAAGGTTTCCGATAGAGCTAACTTTTCCTGATAAATTATAATTAATCACGATATTTCCAACAGAACTAACTTTTCCAGAAATATTATATGATGTGTTGCCATCAAGTTCTATACTTGAGATTTCTCCAACTGAATTAAGAGTTATTTCTCCATTTTCATTACTTAAGGTCACATTAAAAGTGCCCGTTACGTTTACATTTACTTTTTTTAATTTCATATTTAGATTCTAATTTTATCAAGAAAATATCGAATTATTATACTTTCAAATTTGCCCAATTTAAATATATGCATAAAATTTAATGTTAAGCACGTATTTTTTTCAGCTTGCACATAACTCGTTATATGTCAACAAAAGGGTGTATTAACGGATATATATCCCGGGATAACACAATGTTTTAGTTGTTATTATACGTAACTGATTTTAGCGCAAACATCTTGCTTGCCCCCGCATCTAAAATTCAAATAAAAAAATCGCTTACATTCGGTTAAGCTGCTTATGAAGATTCAGATCTGGGGATTAAAATCTGTTGTAATGTTATAAAAAAAATCACGTACATCCAAAGATACACGTGATTTTAACAATTCAGTTCTGTAAGTTAAGGCTGCTTACTCATCGATCAGCACCCATTCTCCTTTGGCAATCAGTGGTTCTGCTTGCTTGTATTTCGTAGTTTTTTTCTCGCCACTCATCACGTGCTTAATGGTCACACGATCGTTACGTCCAATTTTGGGTTGGTCCCTCGTAATCGTTTCCACCACTTGTGGTTGACGTTGCGTATTCCCAGCCGCTCTTGATTCCGCAGAACGCTCGTCTAAGTTTTGGATGTTCTCTTTAGAGGTTTGTGTTTTCTCACGTCGGCGTGTTTTTGCTTCTTGAATCACATTAGCCGTTTCTTGTGGAATTTCTCCTTTAAATAAGAAGGAAATCACCTCTTTATTCACTTGGTCAATCATGGACTTAAACAGTTCAAACGACTCAAATTTATAAATCAATAAAGGATCTTTTTGTTCGTGTACCGCCAATTGTACCGATTGTTTCAACTCGTCCATTTTTCGTAAATGAGTTTTCCAAGCATCGTCAATAATCGCTAACGAAATGTTTTTCTCAAAATCCGTTACCAACTGTTTTCCGTTGGTTTGATAGGCTTTTTCAAGATCGGTGATCACCTGTAAGGATTTTACACCATCGGTAAAAGGCACCACAATACGCTTGAATTTATCGCGCTGTGTCTCATATACATTTTGAATCACTGGGAATGCCAACTCTGCATTGCGCTCCATTTTGGAAATGTAATGTTGAAAGGCATTTTTATATACCGTTCCTGCAATGTCTAGAGCTGTCATGCTTGAGAACTCATCCGCCGTCACAGGCGAACTCATTGAGAAATAACGAATCAGTTCAAACTCAAAGTTTTTATAATCGTTGTTGGCTTTATTCTCCTCTGTAATAATTTCAGACGTGTCATAAATCATATTCGCCAAATCGACCCGAAGACGTTCTCCAAACAAGGCGTTGTAGCGACGTTTGTACACCACTTCACGCTGAGAGTTCATCACATCATCATATTCCAATAGACGCTTACGCACTCCAAATTGATTTTCCTCTACTTTTTTCTGAGCACGCTCAATAGACTTAGAAATCATGGAATGCTGAATCACTTCGCCTTCTTCAAGACCCATACGGTCCATCATTTTGGCAATGCGTTCGCTTCCAAAAAGACGCATTAGATTGTCTTCTAAAGACACATAAAATTGTGAGCTTCCAGGATCTCCTTGACGTCCTGCACGTCCACGTAACTGTCTGTCCACACGTCGCGAATCGTGACGCTCCGTACCTACAATCGCCAATCCGCCTGCGGCCTTCACTTCTTCAGACAATTTGATATCCGTTCCACGACCTGCCATGTTGGTGGCAATGGTCACTTGTCCGGGCTGTCCCGCTTCTGCCACAATATCCGCTTCTTTTTTATGCAATTTTGCATTTAAGACGTTGTGAGGAATTTTGCGTATGCTCAACATTTTTCCTAACAACTCACTAATTTCTACATTCGTTGTTCCAATCAATACCGGACGTCCTGCTTTTGATAAGGTCGTCACTTCATCAATAACGGCATTGTATTTTTCACGTTTGGTTTTATACACTAAATCTTCGCGATCGTCTCTTGCAATCGGACGGTTGGTCGGAATTTCGATCACATCCAATTTATAAATCTCCCAAAATTCACCTGCTTCTGTCACCGCTGTACCTGTCATTCCAGACAGCTTGCGGTACATTCTAAAGTAATTCTGTAAGGTTACTGTCGCAAAGGTTTGTGTTGCCGCTTCAATTTTTACATTTTCCTTAGCTTCAATCGCTTGGTGCAATCCATCACTGTAACGACGCCCGTCCATAATACGACCGGTTTGCTCATCCACAATCATGACTTTATTTTCCATCACCACATATTGAATGTCTTTTTCAAAGAGGGCATAGGCTTTTAAAAGTTGATTGAGCGTATGAATGCGTTCCGATTTGATTCCAAACTCTCTAAACAATTCTTCTTTGAGTTCGGCTTCTTTTTCAGTCGGAAGATTTTGAGTTTCAATTTTTGAAATTTCCATGCCAATTTCAGGCATCACAAAAAAGTCAGGGTTGTCTTTTCCAGAAAGGTATTCGACGCCTTTATCAGACAATTCAATCTGATTGTTTTTCTCATCAATCACATAATAGAGTTCTTCATCCACTTTGGGCATTTCTCTATTGTTGTCTTGCATATAGAAATTCTCCGTTTTTTGAAGGAGTTGTCTGATTCCTTCTTCACTTAAAAATTTAATTAATGCTTTGTTTTTTGGAATTCCTCTAAAAACACGTAACAACTGGAATCCACCTTCTTTGGTCTCTCCAGCAGCAATCATTTTTTTAGCATCCACTAACACCCCTGTAAGGTATTTTCGTTGAACGCTAACAATGTCTTCTACTTTTGGTTTTAACTCTACAAATTCATGACGATCGCCTTGAGGAATGGGCCCTGAAATAATCAAGGGTGTTCGGGCATCATCAATTAAAACAGAATCAATTTCATCGACAATCGCATAATGGGGTGGACGTTGCACAAGATCATCGGGCGTATGCGCCATATTATCTCTTAGGTAATCAAATCCAAATTCGTTATTCGTACCGTAAGTAATATCGGCATTGTAAGCGTTTTTACGTTCTTGAGAATTCGGTTGGTGGTAATCGATACAATCAATACTCAACCCATGGAATTGAAAAATGGGTGCCATCCACGCACTGTCTCTTTTTGCTAAGTAATCATTCACCGTTACCAAGTGAACTCCTTTGCCTGTGATCGCGTTTAAATATACTGGCAGCGTTGCTACGAGTGTTTTACCTTCTCCTGTGTGCATCTCAGCAATTTTCCCTTGATGCATCGCGACACCGCCTATAAGCTGCACGTCGTAGTGCACCATATCCCAAGTGATCGGTTTTCCAGCGGCATCCCAAGAATTGGCCCAAAAGGCTTTTTCGCCATTTAAAGTGACATAGTCTTTAGTCCCTGAAAGTTCTCGGTCAAAAGGACTGGCAGTCACCTCAATTTGTGGATTGTTCACAAAACGTTTGGCAGTTTCTTTGATGACAGAATAGGCTTCAGGAAGAATGGCATCTAAAACTTCTTGCGTTTGTGCATATACTTCATCTTTCAGACCATCAATTTCCAGATAGATTTCTTCTTTTCGGTCGATATCCTCCGTGGTGTCTGCTTCAACGTACAATGTAGCGATGCTATCTTCAAGTGCTTTGCAAGCCTCGGAGATCGTCGATTTGAATTCTTGAGTCTTCGCTCTTAGAGCATCGTTACTCAAGGCAGCAGTGGCTGCTTCAAATGTTTTTATTTTGTGGACGATTGGCATGATTGCCTTCACGTCTTGTTTGGATTTATCTCCAACGAATACTTTTAGTACCGAATTCAGTAAACTCATTTTTGGGTTTTATTTTAATAATCTTTAATTGTAAAGACAGTCAAAGATACAGTTTGTTGTTATTTTCTTTGTGAAATAAAGCAAAAAAAAAGCCTCATTTGAGACTTTTTTAAATAATTTTTGAGTTTTTTAATATTCATCTTCATTCCAAAGATAATCTTCATCTGATGGATAATCAGGCCAGATTTCTTGAATGGAGTCGTATGAATCCCCTTCATCTTCAATAGATTGTAGGTTTTCCACAACTTCTAGTGGAGCTCCTGTTCTTATAGAATAATCTATCAATTCATCTTTAGTGGCGGGCCAAGGCGCGTCACTTAGGTAAGAGGCAAGTTCAAGTGTCCAATACATGTGTTGAAATATTTAATTTTTGCAAAAATAATTTTTTACATGAAAAAATCAAGTAAAAAAGCATTTATTTCTTCAATAAAGTTATGAACGTTTAATTACCATCTGATAAACTAAAAAATTGTTAGACAGTGATTTGTAATAATTGGCTTCCTAATTTAGGAGGGTTTATTAGGAATCCACTTGATTTCCTCCGCTTCTAACTCTTTAGACAATTTTCGTGCCAACACAAAAATGAAGTCCGACAAGCGATTCAAATAAATAAGTACTTCGGGTTGGGTGGGCTGATCTGCGTTGAGTTTAGAGACATTTCTCTCGGCACGGCGACAAATACAGCGTGCAATATGACAGAATGACACGGTTTGATGACCTCCGGGCAAAATAAAATGGGTCATTGGAGGCAATGCCAAATTCATCGCATCAATTTCGGTTTCTAAAAATGCAATGGCATCCGCTTCTAGAAAAGTGATTCCGAGACGTTTTCTTTTAGATTCATCCTTCAGTTTCTCTGGATCGGTTGCCAAAAGAGAACCAATGATAAACAATTGGTTTTGTATTTTAATGAGTGTTGTTTTGCTGTCCTTTGAAATCGCCTGATCGCGGATCAAACCAAGGTAGGAGTTCAACTCATCGACGGTGCCGTAGCAATCTATTCTCAAATCATGCTTTGGTATTCGGGTGCCTCCAACAAGTCCCGTGGTTCCTTTATCTCCTGTTTTTGTGTAGATTTTCATACGTTATTTTGAGCTATAAAGTTAAAAGTAATATTTCAATCACCAAGTAATTAGAGCCTTATTGTGAAATGTTCTTTGGGTTGTTCGGTTCTAAAAAACAACAGTCCCCAATAAAAGGCGTCAATAGACACAGACACTTCCGACTGAGATTTTAACTGATTCCAGTGTTCAAATCTGGTTTTAGTTCCCCGTATGGAAGGGATAAGGATCAAGGAATCTCTGTCGTAAATTTGAAACAAGACAGATATCGAGTGCAATTCAATGGTTTTTAAATCGAGATAAATCAAACAAGGAGTTTTTAAAACTTCTTGCTTTTTATTGATTAAATCGTCAATCGTTTTGAATGTAGATATGTTTTGTACCAGATTTAAGGCATGTTTAAATTTTGGATCAATGGTGTCAGGGACAAAACAGTTCTCAAACTTAAAATAAGCGCCTAAGCGTATTAAGAACTTTGACTTTGAATCCTTTGAAGAAAGCTGTTGATAAATATTGTAGTTTGTGTGGTCATAAAAACAGTTGGTAAGCAAACCAAACACAAAAGGGGAGTGGACGCCATGTTGATTTTTGGAGTACCACAAAAATTTAATATATGATAACAGTCGGTTCAATTTAGTTTTTCATTTAACTCTAACCACCTTAGTTCTTTTTCTTCTATTACATCATTTAAGATTTTCAATTCGTCAGAAAGCGCTCCGATAGTGTCCATATCAATCTCTGGAACGAGGAATTTAGCTTCCAATTCTTTTTTGTCAAACTCAAGTGATTTCAATTTGCTCTCTAGATTTTTGAGTTCTTTTTGTTCGTTAAAACTTAATTTAGCTTCGGATTGACCCTCTGTAGAAACCTTTGAAGCTGTTATTTTTTTGGGCTCTGCCGCCACAGGCGTACTGTCTTCATAAGTTCTGAAATCGGAATAATTTCCAGGGAAATCTTCCACCATACCTTCGCCACGAAACACAAATAAATGATCGACAATTTTATCCATAAAATAACGGTCATGCGAAACCACTAACAGACAGCCCGGAAAATCGAGTAAGAAGTTTTCCAAAACATTCAGCGTAACAATGTCTAAATCATTGGTCGGCTCATCGAGAATTAGAAAGTTAGGATTTTGAATCAATACCGTACATAAATACAGACGTTTTCGTTCGCCGCCACTCAGTTTTTCTACAAAATCATATTGTTTTTTTCGACTGAATAAAAAGCGTTCAAGCAATTGTTGGGCACTAATTTGCTTGCCTTTCATCAGAGGGATGTATTCCCCAAATTCACGAACCACATCAATGACCTTTTGCATTGGTTTCGCTTTGATTCCATCTTGTGTATAATAGCCAAACTTGATGGTTTCTCCTTGAATGATTTTACCACTATCGGGCTTTAACCCCCCAGTAATCATGTTCAAAAACGTCGATTTTCCTGTCCCATTTTTACCAATAATTCCAATCCGTTCTCCACGTTGAAATACGTATTCAAATTTGTCTAAAATGACTTTTTCCTCAAACGCTTTAGAGACTTTGTAAATCTCTAAAATCTTACTTCCCAAGCGTTCCATGTTGATTTCCAACTGAACTTCATGATCGTTTCGACGTTTGTTGGCACGTTCTTTTATTTCATAAAAATCATCGATTCTGGATTTAGATTTGGTCGTACGTGCTTTTGGCTGACGACGCATCCACCCGAGTTCTTTTTTAAAGAGTTGTTTGGATTTATTAGTTTCAATCGCTTCACGCTCAATACGCTCTTCTTTTTTCTCGAGGTAGTAAGAGTAATTTCCTTTATAATTGTAAATACAGCCTTCGTCTAATTCGATAATTTCGGAACAAACGCGCTCTAAAAAGTACCGGTCATGCGTAACCATAAATAGGGTGATGTTTTCCTTCGCAAAAAACGATTCCAACCACTCAATCATTTCTAAATCCAAATGGTTTGTCGGCTCATCTAAAATAAGTAAATCGGGTTTGCTTAAAAGGGTATTGGCCAATGCCAAACGTTTTTGCTGTCCTCCAGAAAGTTCACTCACTTTTTGGTTTAAATTTTCAAGTTTTAACTTGAAAAGGATTTGTGTGTATTGGGTTTCAAAATCCCAAGCTTGGTAGCGCTCCATATCATCAAAAGCTGTTTGATAGAGATTGCTGTCCTCTGGATTTTCAAGTGCTGCATGGTAGGTGTTGATGACTTTTAAAATCGGATTGTCCGAATTAAAAATTGTTTCCTCAATCGTCAGGGTTTGATCTAAAACAGGTTCTTGCGATAAAAAGGTGGTTCGCAGTCCTTTTCGATAAATGATTTGCCCCGTATCGGGGGAATCTTTTCCTGAAAGAATATTTAAAATAGACGTTTTTCCGGTACCATTTTTGGCAACAAATGCTATTTTTTGATCTTTATGAATACTAAAAGAAAGGTCTTCGAACAGATTAAGTTCGCCGTACGATTTCGATATATTTTCTACGTTGAGATAATTCAAAATTTTGTTTTTGCAAAGAAAGGATAATTATATACGAATTGCAGCCTTGAAATGATGAATTAAAAATAAATATCGCACAGAAATAGCAATCAGAAGTGGAATCAATCCAATCGCAAAGGATTGTACGCCTGTGATCCAATGCAGCCCCATCAGAGATAGAAGTACTACAAGGAATTTCAGATAGCTCAGCCCACGATTGTTTAACCTCGATTTACGGATGGACGGAAGGAATAAAAGATTCAGAGCGCAGGCCCATAAAAGGTTGTAGTTATAAGCGGTTGTTTGATGGTCGGTTGCAAACCAAAGCAGCAATAAAAACACACCAATGCAGCCCGTAATGGCAAATAAACTCACGTCAAGCCATTTGCTGCGCGTGTTGTTTTTGTAATCGTTATAAGTGATGAAGAGCATGATAAGGGCTAGAATTCCCAAGATGAAAAGCGGACTGCTAAAAAAGTCACTTTTTGTAATAGCATCAGAAGGGCTCAGTGTTTTTGAGGCAGTCACTAGTTTTGAATCGTCTGTTTTTAAACGTGAATTTTCAAGCAGTTGGTGTAAATATTTAGGCAAAAACATGTGTTCTTCAACGCTGGCAATCTGGTCTATTTTTGAACCCAAGGCAATATCAATTCCAAGGCTTCCCCATGAATTTTGATTCAAATCGGAACGAATTAAATTTCTAAATGAAAACTGTTTAAAGGAAGGAGCAGGGTTATACACGACTTGGTAGTCGAGTGTAGTTTCAATGCCATCTTTTATTTTTGTAGCACAATTGTTATAGAAAAAATCATAGGGGTAAGTTTTATTTTCTGGTTTGATATTTTCTTTTAACAACTTATAAAACGCAGTTTTTTGGTCTGAACTTAGGTTTAAAACTTGCTCTTTAACACTTCGGTTTTGATATTGATAGTACCCAAAAAAGGTTTCAAATTTGTATTGACTCATTTGATAGTCAAGTTTTCCTTGCGCAAATTTCAGATAAAAATTTTCTGTTTCAAAGTCATACCGACCGTAGTCAAACACAATGTCAAATTTGTAAACAGGATCTTTGATCCGAATCGCATTGTGTCCAAAAGCATCGTTTAAAGAAGTGCCTGGTCCAATGGTCAGAATACTGATTTTGGACTCTGTCGTCAACTCAAGCTGTGCATTTACAGAGAAGCTTATAAATATAAGTAAAAGCGTAATTAATTTTTTAAAGTTCATTATCTAAAGATGCTTAAATCGATTTTGAGAGAAAATACATTGGAGTATAAGGCGGCACTTTGATCGCCAATATCCGTAAAGGCGTAGTCTAAGTATATGCCATTATATTTAAATCCGACGCCAAAATTAGGTTGAAAGGTTAAAGGCGTAGAGTTGTCAAGTTGTAATTCATTTTGAAAATTTCCGACACCAGCTCTAAAAAACACCAGATCCGTATATCCAAATTCAAGACCTAGAGCGGGATTGATACTGACAAAAGAGGAGGAGATCACATCGTTGTTTTCTTCAAACCGACAGATTAGATCCACTTCAGTTCTCAGTGTGTAATCGTAATTAAAGGTAAAGAGTTTCGACATTCCAAGTTGCAATTTAGGAAGTGTGAGCTCCGTGGCTTCAGGTTCTTCTTGGTTTTGTCCTGGGATGGCATCTTTAATATCTTGTAACCGTTCCTCGTTAATAGCCCATGCATTAAAGGTGGTCGTGACGTCTCTTGCCATCAAACCAAATTTCCAATCATTGGATTCAAACTGAATTCCTAAATCCAAACCAAATCCCCATGAGCTTGCAAAATCCCCTATAATACGTCGAATCACTTTCGCATTGACACCATAATTCCATCCGGGAACAGGGAGTTTTCTCGCAAAAGAAAATGTGAGTGCATAATCTGCTGCCGAAAATAAATTAATCCGATCGTAATTGATCACGCCTTGTTGGTCTATAAGTTTTGTAGTATCTAAAATATCATCGACTCCAAACCGAATTAACGAAAGCCCGACTGCTGTGCGGTCGTCTAAAGGCATGGCAAAAGCAATGTAATTATAGTTGGCAATATTGGCAAAATAACTGGAGTGCATGATGGCAGCCTCACTGTCTTCTAAATGCACCAAGCCCGCAGGATTCCAGTAGCCAGAGTTCACATCATCTGAAGATGCGACCACGGCATTGCTCATTCCCAAAGCAGACGCATCGACCCCAATATTCAAAAATTCATTTGAATATTTTCGAGCGCTTTGAGACACCATTAGGAGGGGTGTCAAAATTATTAAGACAAATTTTAATATTTGCAAGGGCTTTTTTTAAATGAACTGATAAACACTAATGTAAACTCTATTTTTTTTTAGATATTGTTGTTTATTTACTGAAAACAAAAATAGTTTATTATTTTTACTAATTAAATACAATTTATCGTGAAATCATATATCCCTCATTTTATTACATTATTAAATCTATTCTCTGGTTGTGTGGCCGTAATTTTTGCTTTGGAAGGCAATATGAAACTCACCGCCTTGTTTGTCTGTCTGGGTATTTTCTTTGATTTTTTTGACGGACTTCTGGCTCGTAAATTAAATGTGGCAAGTGAACTTGGAGTTCAGTTGGATTCTCTGGCTGACATGGTTACCAGTGGTTTGGTACCCGGTTTGGTACTCTTTCATTTATTAGGTTTAGCGCCACAGCTCTCTTGGGAAACCTACAATTTACTCCCTTATTTTGGGTTGTTAGTGACCTTGGCATCGGCATTCCGTTTGGCAAAATTTAATATCTCTACCAATCAATCAGATGCGTTTATTGGATTGCCAACTCCCGCAAATGCGCTCTTGATTATTTCTTTGCCCTTAATTTTAGAGTATCAACACAGCGATGCAATCAATGTCATTATTTTAAATCCTTGGTTTCTTATCGCGCTGACCTTGGTGAGTTGTTATTTGTTAAATGCACCGATTAAGCTGATTGCCTTAAAATTTAAAACATGGAATTTTAAAGACAATGCCTCACGTTATATATTGATTATTTTATCCTTAGTGCTTCTTGCTATTTTTCAATTTGCAGGGATTCCGCTTGTAATTATTGCATACATCCTTTTGTCAATCGCCTCGAAGTAATTATTAAATAAACACCTCTTTTATGGCTTCAGGCTTTTTTGCATTATTGGATGATATTTCGGTTCTTATGGACGATGTACTCGTGATGAGTAAGGTATCGGC
Source organism: Formosa sp. Hel1_33_131 (assembly GCF_001735745.1). Classification (NCBI taxonomy): domain Bacteria; kingdom Pseudomonadati; phylum Bacteroidota; class Flavobacteriia; order Flavobacteriales; family Flavobacteriaceae; genus Formosa; species Formosa sp. Hel1_33_131. The sequence continues at coordinate 218,630 of NZ_CP017260.1, read as the reverse complement.
TAAAAAAACAGCCGGCATCCTTGGCGATGATTTAGCCGTCAATGCAGAAAAAGCATCTGGCTTTGTGTCTTCTAGAGAATTGCCTGTGTTGTGGGCCATTACAAAAGGCTCTTTTTTCAATAAACTGATTATTTTGCCTTTTGCATTTTTACTCAGTGCATTTTTACCTTCGGTAATTACATTTATATTGATTTTAGGAGGGCTTTATTTAGCCTATGAAGGCGTTGAAAAGATTCTTGAATACACCGTTCCACACAAACATACGGTTGTTAAGGGAGCTTCTGAAGCAATGTCTGAAATAGAAATTTTAGCCTTAGAAAAAAAGAAAGTAAAATCAGCGATTCTGACGGATTTTATCTTATCCATTGAGATCATTATCATTGTTTTAGGAACTGTACTGGATCAGTCGATAACGATTCAAATTACTGTGGTGAGTATGATTTCCATGATAGCAACGGTTGGGGTGTATGGGATTGTGGCACTCATTGTGCGTATGGACGATTTTGGATTGAAGTTAATACAAATGAGTAAGGGCAAAAAAAACAGCGTTCATTTTATAGGAGTGACCTTAGTGAATGCGTTGCCAGTAGTTATTAAATCGTTATCGGTCGTTGGTACGGTTGCGCTTTTGCTCGTATCGGGGGGGATATTCATTCACAACATCGAAATTTTTCATCACCTTTTAGAAAGTTTCCCAGGGGTTTTAAGGGATTTGATCTTTGGACTCAGCGCAGGAATCATCACCCTTTTAGTGGTGAAACTATCGAAGCGGGTTGTAAAACCGTTTTTGAAAAAAGCTTAAGGGGTTTTAAAACTCTAATTTCTTCTTACGTAACTCAAAATTTTGACCGAGATAGACTTTCCGAACCATTTCATCATTGGCAAGTACTTCGGGTTTTCCAGCTTTAAGAATACTTCCTTCAAACATTAAATAGGTACGGTCGGTAATGGCCAAGGTTTCTTGCACATTGTGATCCGTAATTAAGATGCCAATATTTTTCTTGGTCAATCTGGCAATAATCCGTTGAATGTCTTCCACCGCCACGGGATCCACACCTGCAAAGGGTTCATCGAGTAATATAAAACTAGGATCGGTTGCCAAAGCACGCGCGATTTCGGTACGTCTTCGTTCTCCTCCAGACAACAAATCGCCTCTGTTGGTTCTGATGTGTCCCAGACTGAACTCGTCGATCAACGATTCCATTTTATCAACTTGTTCTTTTTTAGAAAGCTTTGTCATTTGAAGTACACTCAAAATATTGTCTTCAATGCTTAATTTCCGAAAGACGGAAGCCTCTTGGGCAAGGTATCCAATACCACTTTGGGCTCTTTTGTACATTGGGTAGTTCGTGATGTCCTTGTCATCTAAATAGATGGCGCCACCGTTGGGTTTAATCAAACCAACAGCCATGTAAAAAGAAGTTGTTTTCCCAGCACCATTAGGCCCTAGCAATCCAACAATCTCCCCTTGATTTACTTCAAGTGAAACATCCTTCACTACCTTTCGTCCGTTATAGGACTTCATCAAATTTTCGACTCTTAATTTCATGTGTCTTTATCTATTGTTTTTTGAAGGACATCCCGATAACTATCGGGACTGTTCGCTATTAGTAATTCCCTTGAGTGATAATAATTTTAGCATGCTCGTTTCATTCGTTTGCTTAAAGAATTTTAAAAATAGTAAAATGAAACAGACTATCCATCAACTCTGGGTACTTTATATTAAATTTAACTTGACTTATTTTTGTAATTCATTTCATAAAAAACAGTGCAAACCGCAAAAACTTCAATAATTAAACCTACAGAAAGCACAATACTTGAATATTCAAACTTCAGAACTTTTAGTAAAGCCCCTGTAAATACAAAAACGATTCCTGTTACTAATAACATTATTGATTTCTTCATAATATAAATTAGGCTTCTAAAAGATCTAAGTATTCATAAGCCTTTCTTAAATGCGGTATGACAATGGTACCTCCTACAAGGGTGGCGATGCTCAATGCTTCTGAAATTTGCGCTCTGCTCAAGCCTTCTTCGTGGCATTTTTCTAGATGGTAGCGTACACAATCATCACAACGTAAAACAGCAGAAGCAACAAGTCCTAGCAATTCTTTGGTTTCAGTGTTTAAAGCCCCTTCCTGAAAAGCGTTGGTATCTAAATTAAAAATGCGTTTGATCACGGTATTGTTTTCTGCAAGAATTTTGGTATTCATTTTCTTGCGATACGCATTAAATTCCTCTACTTCATTCGCCATTTTTTTCTTTTCTTTTTTGGTTTCTTAACACTAGTTTTGAGATTAGTATGCTCACTTGATACAAGATCAATACGGGAATTGCAACAATGACTTGACTGGCAATATCGGGTGGGGTAATGACAGCGGCAAAAATAAGCACAATAACCAAGGCATACTTTCTATTTTTTCGAAGGAATTCAGGAGTAACCAATCCTATTTTAGTAAGGAAATAAATAATAATAGGGAGTTCAAAAATAAAACCAGATGCGAGTGTGGACGCACGTATGAGTCCTATATAAGAGTTTAAATCAAAATCGTTGTGCACTTGCTCAGCCACAGAATAGGTTCCTAAAAAGTTAATAGAAAGCGGGCAAACAATATAATAACCAAATAAGACGCCGATAAAAAATAATACAGAGGAAATGAAAATAAAACCTCTTGAGCTGTTTTTTTCTTTGTTGTAAAGCCCAGGGCTGATGAACTTCCAGAATTCATAAAGTACGTAGGGGAATGCAACGATCAATCCAAACGTAATGGAAGTCCAAATGTGTGCGGAAAACTGACCGGCCATGGTTCGACTTTGAACTTCAAAATCAAAATTAGTGTCACAAAAACTTTCAAATCCTAATAATTTTGAGGTATTGCAAAGAAATTCATAGGTAAAAAAATCAGCTTTTGTAGGGCCAAAAATAAGGATGTCAAATATAAAGCCTTTCGCTAAAAAAGCCGCAGTGGCCGCAACCATGATAGCACCCAAAGCTCTGATGATATGCCATCTTAATTCTTCAAGATGGTCTAAAAACGACATTTCTTTTTGTATTCCCATATCTAAATAATTCCTTCTTTTATAAGGTCATGAATATGAATGACCCCTGCATAGTTTCCTTGGTCTTCAACTAGGAGCTGCGAGATTTTGTGGGTGTCCATTAACTCCATAGCGTCAATTGCCATGGCATCGATGGTAATGAATCGTGGGTTTTTACTCATAATATCTTCCGCCTTTAGTTTTGATAAGTCTTCTGTTACTGACAGCATACGTCTTAAATCCCCATCAGTAATAATTCCAACAATTTTATCGGCGAGGGTCACGGCAGTCACCCCTTTGCGTTTTTCTGAAATTTCTACAATAACGTTCTTAATGCTCGCATCGGGACGCACTGCGGGTACTTCGTTCAACGCTAAGATATCTCGTACTTTTAAAAATAATTTTTTTCCTAAGGCACCTCCGGGATGGTATTTTGCAAAATCATCTTTTGTAAACCCGCGAAGTTCTAATAAACAAACCGCTAAGGCATCTCCAATCACCAACTGCGCTGTTGTGCTCGTCGTTGGCGCTAGGTTAATAGGACAGGCTTCTTTTTCGACATAAGAATTGAAAACAAAATCGGCTTGTTCAGCCAATACAGATTTCTGGTTTCCTGTGATAGCTATCAAGGTATTCCCTGCATTTTTCAAAAAAGGGATGAGTACTTTTATTTCAGGCGTGTTTCCACTTTTAGAAATACAAATTACAATATCATCGGATAGGATAAGTCCTAAATCGCCATGAATGGCGTCTGCAGCATGCATAAATACCGAAGGAGTGCCCGTAGAATTTAGAGTTGCCACGATTTTATTTGCAATAATGGCACTTTTTCCAATCCCTGTTATAATGACACGACCTGTAGAATTGTATATTAGATCCACAGCTTCTGCAAATGTATCATCGATAAAATCTGCAAGTTGAGAGATTGCTAAGCTTTCAATTACAATGGTTTCTTTGGCTAATGCGACTATGGATTTTTTTGAACTCAATTTTTTTATATTTTGGTTGTGTACTTATTTAAATATATCTACCTTTAATTCACGGTACAAAAAAACAAAAAAATTAGGAGTGTTCCCGAATTTATTCCAATTTTGATTCAATTAACCACGTTTTTTTTAATTAAGATAAGAAATTAACCATAAATGAGTATTTCGACTAAAGAATTACATATAGCACTTAAAACCTTTTTCGGGTTTGATAAATTTAAAGGACTGCAAGAACAAGTCATTGTTAGTCTTTTAGAGAAAAAACACACCTTTGCCATTATGCCAACAGGAGGAGGGAAGTCACTTTGTTATCAATTACCCGCGTTGATGCAGGATGGGACAGCCATTGTCGTTTCTCCATTAATAGCACTCATGAAAAATCAAGTGGATGCGATTCGAGGTATTTCGGATTATGAAGGGATTGCACATGTATTGAATTCTTCCTTAAATAAAACCGAAATAAAACAAGTGAAATCAGATATAGAATCTGGAATCACGAAACTTTTATACGTCGCTCCAGAGTCACTTTCAAAAGCTGAGAATATTGAATTTTTAAAAGCGCAAACAGTTTCATTTATGGCGGTAGATGAAGCACACTGCATCAGTGAATGGGGACATGATTTCAGACCTGAATACAGAAACTTAAAACACATCATTACACAAATAGGGGATAACATTCCAATCATTGGTTTGACAGCAACAGCGACGCCTAAGGTGCAAGAAGATATTCTTAAAAATTTAGGGACAACAGACTCTCAAACGTTTAAAGCGTCTTTTAATAGACCTAACTTATTTTACGAGATACTTCCCAAAACAGATCAGGTTGATAATGACATTATCCGATTTGTAAAACAAAACGAAGGAAAATCTGGAATTATCTATTGCCTAAGCAGAAAACGCGTTGAAGGATTGTCGCAAATCCTTCAAGTGAACGGGATCAAAGCAGTGCCATATCACGCAGGCTTGGACGCCAAGACACGCTCCAAACATCAAGACATGTTTTTGATGGAAGACACGGATATCGTGGTGGCAACCATTGCGTTTGGAATGGGCATCGATAAACCCGATGTGCGTTTTGTGATTCATCATGACATTCCAAAAAGTATTGAAAGCTATTACCAAGAAACAGGCCGTGCTGGCCGTGATGGAGGTGAAGGACACTGTTTGGCATATTACGCCTATAAAGACATAGAAAAACTTGAAAAATTCATGTCAGGGAAACCTGTTGCCGAACAAGAAATTGGCTTTGCGTTGTTGCAAGAAGTGGTCGCAATGGCTGAAACGTCCATGTCGCGTCGTAAATTTATTTTACATTATTTTGGAGAAGCATTTGATACAGAAACAGGAGATGGTGGCAATATGGATGATAATGTTCGGAACCCAAAGCCACAGACGGAAGCGATTGAGGAAGTTCAATTAATGCTTGAAATTGTATCGCATACCCACGAAAAATATAAAAGTAAAGACCTTGTCAATGTCATCATAGGGCATGATAATGCGCTTATAAAATCGCACCGTACCAACGAATTGCCATTTTTTGGTAAAGGAAGTAATCACGATGTGCTTTACTGGATGGCACTGATCAGACAGGCACTCGTTGCCGGTTACTTACGCAAAGACATTGAAACCTATGGCGTCTTAAAACTCACTCCTAACGGTCGTGAATTTATAGAACAGCCAAAGTCGTTTATGATGACGGAAGACCATACTTACAACATAGAATCGAATCGTAATTATAACAATTCTTTAGATTTAGTTGATGTTGCACTCATGCGGATGCTTAAAGACCTTCGTAAATCCAATGCTAAAAAACTAGGCGTCCCTCCATTTGTAATTTTTCAAGATCCATCGCTCGAAGATATGGCGCTTAAATATCCAATCACAATAGAAGAACTTTACCATATTCATGGGGTTGGCGAAGGAAAAGCTAAGCGTTATGGCAAAGATTTTGTAAAGCTCATAAAGCGTTACGTCGATGAAAATGATATTGAACGCTTGGAGGATATGATTATCAAGTCCACCGGATTAAACTCTTCCTTGAAACTTTACATCATTCAAAATATTGATAGAAAATTACCTCTTGACGATATCTCTTCCGCAAAAGGAATGAATATGGCTGATTTTATTAGAGAACTAGAAGCCATTGTATTTTCGGGTACCAAATTAAACATCAATTATTGGATTGATGAAATATTTGATGAAGACCAACAAGATGAAATTCATGACTATTTTATGGAATCCGAATCCGATGATATAGAAGCTGCCATTGAAGAATTTGATGGGGAATACGACGATCAAGAATTGCGTTTGTATCGCCTTAAATTTATAAGTGAAGTGGCAAATTAATTGTTTTTTCACAAAACCATTCCGGAACCTTTTTTGTTTATAATTCCTTCTTATCTTTGCAGCTATTAAAAAATAATAATACATACTCATGAACGACGGCTTATACGCAAAATTCAACACCTCTAAAGGTGACATTTTAGTAAATTTAGAATTTCAAAAAACACCTGGAACAGTTGGTAATTTCGTTGCCCTAGCGCAAGGAAACTTAGAAAATTCTGTAAAAAATCAGGGAGACCCGTATTACAACGGTCTAAAATTTCATAGAGTCATTCCAGATTTCATGATTCAAGGAGGGTGCCCCCAAGGAACAGGAACGGGAAATCCAGGATATAAATTTGACGATGAATTCCATCCCGATTTAAAACATGACAAACCAGGTATATTATCTATGGCCAATGCAGGTCCTGGAACCAATGGAAGTCAATTTTTTATAACACACATTCCAACCGATTGGTTAGACGGGAAACATACTGTATTCGGAAACGTGATTGAAGGTCAAGATAAAGTTGACACAATTGCTCAAGGCGATGTTTTAGAAACTTTAGAAATTATAGCAGTTGGAGCCGATGCAGAAGCATTTCAAGCTGTGGAAGCCTTTAGAACTTTTGAAGGTTCAAGAGAAAAAAATCTAGAAAAAGCAAAAGCAGCTGTTGAGGCAGAGTTAGATAAATTAGCGGCTGGATTCGAAAAAACAGAGAGCGGTCTTCGTTACCAAATACTTCAAAAAGGAAGTGGTTCAAAAGCTGCAAAAGGTGCTACGGTTTCAGTACATTACAAAGGGCAATTGACTGATGGAACGGTATTTGATTCCTCTTACAAAAGAAAAGAACCGATTGAATTTGCGCTCGGAACAGGTCAAGTCATTGCTGGATGGGATGAAGGCGTTGCACTTTTAAATGTAGGAGACAAGGCACGTTTTGTCATTCCAAGTCATTTAGGCTATGGGGCTCAAGGCGCTGGTGGCGTGATTCCACCAAATGCAAACTTAATCTTTGATGTTGAATTGGTTGAGGTTAAATAATTCGATTTAAATTCTATTATATTATTTATACAAAAAGCACCTTTTGGGTGCTTTTTGTATTTTATATAAAGTGTTCATAAACAACTCCCATTAATCCTTAAAGTTTCAATACTTATTTGTAAATTTGTTCGCGTTTAACAACGCATAATGACAGACACAACTACGAAATATATTTTTGTTACAGGAGGCGTCAGCTCTTCGTTAGGTAAAGGAATTATTGCTGCATCTTTAGCAAAGTTACTTCAAGCCCAAGGCTACCGCGCAACAATACAAAAATTAGACCCTTACATTAATATTGACCCAGGAACCTTAAATCCTTATGAACATGGCGAATGCTATGTAACAGATGATGGCGCCGAAACAGATTTAGATTTAGGCCATTATGAACGCTTTTTAAATGTGCCTACCTCACAAGCAAACAATGTGACCACAGGTCGTATTTATCAAAGTGTTATTGATAAAGAACGTCGTGGTGAATTTTTAGGAAAAACAGTACAAGTCATTCCTCATATCACGGATGAAATCAAACACCGAGTTCAGATTTTAGGGAAATCAGGCGACTATGACATCGTTATTACAGAGATTGGTGGTACGGTTGGTGATATCGAATCCTTGCCATACATTGAAGCAGTGCGTCAGCTTAAATGGGAAATGGGCAATGAAAATGCACTGGTCATCCATTTGACCTTGATTCCTTATTTGTCCGCTGCAGGCGAGTTGAAAACAAAACCCACACAACACAGTGTCAAAACCCTGATGGAAAGTGGAGTACAAGCCGATATTTTGGTTTGTAGAACCGAGCATAAACTCAGTGACAGTATCCGTACCAAATTGGCGCGTTTTTGTAACGTTAAAAGAGAAGCCGTTATCGAATCTATTGATGCATCCACCATATACGATGTGCCAAATCTAATGCTAGAAGAAGGCTTAGACAAAGTGGTTTTAGAGCAATTAAAACTAGAAAGTCATGTACCAGATTTAACATCATGGAATAATTTTTTAGCAAAACATAAAAACCCTAAAAGTGAGGTTGTTATAGGGTTGATTGGAAAATATGTAGAACTTCAAGATTCATACAAATCAATTTTAGAATCCTTTATTCATGCCGGTGCTGCCAATGAAGTAAAGGTTAAAGTGGAATCGATTCACTCTGAATACCTTCAACCAGAAAATATTGCTACTAAACTATCTCATTTGGATGGTGTATTGGTCGCCCCTGGATTTGGAGAACGGGGAATTGAAGGAAAAATTGAAGCCATTCGTTATGTCAGAGAACATCAAATTCCATTTTTTGGAATCTGTTTAGGAATGCAAATGGCAACCATTGAGTTCTCTCGAAACGTTTTAGGATTATCAGAAGCAAATTCTTCTGAAATGGATTCTGAGACACCGCATCCTGTGATCGATATCATGGAAGCTCAGAAAAAAATCACCGAAAAAGGAGGTACCATGCGATTGGGCTCTTGGAAATGTGATCTTTTACAAAACACTAAGATTGCATCTGTTTATAATACAACTTCCATCATGGAGCGTCACAGACACCGCTACGAGTTTAACAATGCATATAAAACACAACTTGAAAACGCTGGCTTGAAAGCCACTGGTTTTAACCCTGAAACAGGACTTGTTGAGGTCATTGAAATTCCCACACACCCTTGGTTTGTAGGCGTTCAATACCACCCAGAATATAAAAGTACCGTTGCCAATCCGCATCCGTTGTTTTTGGCGTTTATAAAAGCGGCTTTAAAACATAAAACAAAAAAATAATAGTATTTGATAAACCACACTTCGCTGTGGATGTCAATTAAAATTTAAAAGATTATGGAAGAAAAGAAATTAGACATAAATTCAATCATTGGATTTTTACTTATAGGAGCTATTTTATTGTATATGTTATGGCAAAATCAACCCACTCCAGAAGAACTCGCTGCACAAGAAGAAGCCAAACAAGAACAATTAGCATCTGAAGCTGCCAATCAAGCTGATGCGGAGATGACCATTACTGACAATTCTAGCAGCAACCAACTGCCTACGGATTCGCTAGGATTAGCCAGTCTAAAAAATAAGATTGGAGATTTTGCTTATGCGTTAACTTTACCCTCAGCGACCTCCAATATTACAACTTTTGAAAACGAAGTCTTAGCCCTTAAAATTGACAACAAAGGTGGATTTATTTCAGAAGTAAGGCTGAAAAGTTATGTCAATCACGATTCAGTTCCTGTATATCTAATTAAGGATGGCAGTTCTGTATTTAATTTGAATTTTGCAACATCGGATAACCGTACACTCAATTCGACAAATCTATATTTTCAACCCACGTTGAGCACATCGGGAGAGAACCAAGTCTTATCCATGCGTCTTAAAGTTTCGGAAACCCAATTTTTGGAATACCGCTACGAGTTGAAACCAAACGATTATATGTTAGGGTTTTCTGTAAAATCACAAGGATTGTCAAACGTTTTAAACACCTCTCAAGACGTAAAACTCGACTGGAAATTTAAAGCCCACAGACAAGATCAAAGTGTTTCGTTTGAAAATAGATATACGCGTTTGACCTACCAGCACGAAGGTGATAAAATTAATAAACTATCTCAATCTGGTGATGATGATGAAACAGAATCTGATTTGGCATGGCTTTCTTTTAGACAACATTTTTTTAGCACCATTTTAGTGCCGGAGACCCCCTTTAAAACAGCCGACTTAAAGTCTTTCGATTTAGTCAAGGACGAAACCATAGATACTTTATATACGAAACGCTACGAAGTACAACTTCCGTTGACCTATTCAGGGGGTGAGTTAGCGCACAATATGAACATCTATTATGGTCCGACCTATGATGATATTTTAAGTAAATACGACCGAAATTTAGAAGCGAGTATCCCTTTTGGATGGGGAATTTTTGGATGGATTAATAAAGCGGTTTTCAGTCCTTTATATGCTTGGTTGACCAACTATTTATCTTATGGAATTGCCATTATTGTCATGACCATTATGGTAAAAATTGTACTGTCGTTTGTACAGTACAAGCAATTCTTATCTCAAGCTAAAATGAGAATTTTAAAGCCAGAACTGGATGCCATTCGTGAGAAACATAAGAATAACAAAATGAAGGCGCAACAAGAAACAATGGCAGTTCAAAACAAAGCCGGTGCCAGCCCACTGAGCGGTTGTTTGCCAGGAATGTTGCAAATGCCCGTATTCTATGCCTTGTTTATGTTTTTCCCAATCGCTTTTGAATTGCGCCAAAAATCATTTTTATGGGTCGATGATTTAAGTTCGTATGATTCTATTTTAGAGCTACCATATAACATTCCTTTCTATGGCGATCATATTAGCTTGTTTCCAATTTTAGCATCTATTGCCATCTTCTTTTACATGAAGATGACCACAGGTCAGCAAATGGCAACCCAACCCACACAAGAAGGCATGCCTGATATGGGCAAGATGATGAAGTACATGATTTATCTGTCTCCAGTCATTATGTTGGTTTTCTTTAATAACTATGCATCTGGACTGAGTTTGTATTACTTTATTTCCAACTTAATTAGTATCGGAATCATGATTGTTATTAAAAATTACATCATTGATGAAGAAAAAGTATTGGCTAAAATTCAAGTGAGCAAAGCGAAACCAAAAAAGCAAAACCGTTTTCAAAAGAAAATGGCGGATATCATGGCACAAGCCGAAGCACAAAAAGAAGCGCAACAGAAACGGAAGAAGTAATATTTGAGTATTAAGAATTTAGTATCAAGTATTAAGATCTGAAAAAATAGAGTCAAGAGTCAAGAACTAAGAGTCAAGAATAAAGAGAATAGAAAAAAGACTTAAAACAAAAGTCAATTTGAATCTCACGCTGGTGCTCGTTTCTAACGGTTGTCCATAACAGTAAGTATTAAAACAAAAACCATCGTATTCAGTTACTGTGGTTTTTTTGTTTGTATGGGTTATGCCATTCTATAGAGTCATGACAAATTTCTAAATCCATAATATTGGGTAACAAGGGGCTTAAACCCCTTGAAGAGTAAAGAATTTGTTTTGTCACACTGAGCCTAACTTCGGTAGGCAGGCGCAGCCACGCTAAAGCGTGATAAATCGAAGTGCTGAAAAAAGTATTATGATGTGAGAATTAAGAATCAAGAACCAATAGAAAAGACTCAAGATTAAAGTCAATTTGAATTTCTTTTGTCACACTGAGTTTACCAACCGAAGGTAGGCGCAGTCACTCCGGGGCGTGATAGATCGAAGTGTTTTGTATGTGAAGTGCTGAAAGAAGAATCAAGAACAAAGAGAATAGACTAAATTCAATTTGAATCTCCCGTGTTAAATCAACATCTCAATTTGTCACCCTGTACCTGTTTCAGGGTCTCTACGTTGTGATCTGGAGATGCTGAAACAAGCCTGTCTGCCGATAGGCAGGTTCAGCATGAAAAAGTTGGGGTCTCTTGGTTCTTGCATCTATTTTCTCTTCTCTATTTTCTCTTTAAATCTTAAGTTCTACATTATAATTAGTTGTAAATTTGCATCATAATCAGAACATGTTAAAAAAAGATTCATGAAAACAGTCGTTGTGGGACTCTCAGGAGGTGTAGATTCTAGTGTTGCTGCCTATCTATTAAAAGAACAGGGCTACAATGTTATTGGCTTGTTTATGAAAAATTGGCATGACGACTCGGTCACCATTTCTAACGATTGCCCTTGGTTAGATGACAGCAATGATGCGATGTTGGTGGCGGAAAAATTAAACATCCCCTTTCAAACGGTTGATTTAAGTGAAGAATACAAAGACAAGATTGTCGATTATATGTTTAAGGAGTATAAAAATGGGCGCACACCTAATCCAGATATTCTTTGCAACCGCGAAATTAAATTTGATGTCTTTCTGAAAATAGCCTTATCACTCGGTGCCGATTATGTGGCGACGGGTCACTATTGCCGAAAAGGAACCGTTGAAGGTTCCTCAAGTCCTGCAATTTACAAACTCCTTTCTGGAGCAGATTCTAATAAAGACCAATCCTATTTTTTATGTCAATTGTCGCAAGCACAATTGTCAAAAACCTTATTTCCTATTGGAGAATTAACCAAACCTGAAGTGCGAGCGATCGCTACAAAATTAGATTTAGTAACCGCTGATAAAAAAGATTCTCAAGGCTTGTGTTTTATAGGTAAAGTTCGTTTGCCGGATTTTTTACAACAACAATTACAACCAAAAGAAGGTCAGATCATCGAAATCCCCGATAGTTTTGAAGATTATAAAACCACACAACCCACGTTTGAATCCAAACAAGAGGAGTTGGTTTTTAGAGCTCGAAAAATTAAATATTCCACTTCCGACGGTGTGGCTGTTGGAACCCATCAAGGGGCTCATTATTTCACAAAAGGACAGCGAAAAGGCTTGGCTGTTGGCGGGACCGTAGAACCTCTTTTTGTCATAGATACTGATGTTGTGGATAATATCATATACACAGGACAAGGAAAAAACCACCCTGGACTGTACCGATCGGTATTGTTGGTTCAACCCTCCGAAGTGCATTGGGTACGCACCGATTTAGCAATCGAAATTGGTCAATCACTTCAAGTCATGGCACGAATTCGATACCGTCAAAATTTAGAGTCTGCATCCTTATATGCGACAACAGAAGGGCTTTATGTTGCTTTTGAATCCCCTCAATCCGCTATTACTGAAGGGCAGTTTGTCGCTTGGTATTTAGAAGATGAATTAGTTGGTTCGGGTGTAATTTCTTAAATTGCTAAAAACACAATTTCATGGTTTTAAAAACGCAGCTTTTTTTAGTTACCTTTTTAGTCTGTCAATTGACAGTATTTGCACAGCAAGACGCCTGGGTTTATTTTACAGATAAACCAAACGCAACCACCTCGCTTTCAAATCCAATTAGCATTTTAACGCAGGCAGCAATTGATCGAAAAGCAAATCATTCGGTGGCTATTGACGAAAGAGATGTGCCTGTTCATGAACCATATATTACCCTCATCAAGTCCTCCACAGGAATTAGCTATAAAGCCAAGTCAAAATGGTTCAACGCCGTTCATGTAAGAGGGTTGGAAGCAGATATCAATAGTTTAAAGACCACTCACAGTTTTGTAGATCACATCGTTTTTGCGGATTCTAATTTAAATGCGCGCATCGAATCGGTTCAAGATAAATTTCAAGTAGAATCCAGCCTTACTAATTTCACCTACGGCACCACTCAAAACCAAGTGGAAATGCTGAATGTAGATGACTTACACATAGCGAACTATACAGGAGATGGTGTGGTCGTTGCGGTCATTGATGCGGGCTTTCCGAATGTAAATACAATGTCGGGTTTTGAACGTTTACGTGCTGCAGGAAATTTGATGGGTGGTTATGATTTTGTTGACAGAACAGCTGCTGTTTATACGTCAACCTCCAGTCAACACGGCACACAGGTATTGAGTACGATGGCGGGATTTGTACAGGATCAATATGTAGGCACGGCACCTGATGCGACCTATTATCTTTTTAGAACTGAAGATGCACCTACTGAAAATCCAGTGGAGGAAAGTTATTGGGTGGAAGCGGTTGAGCGAGCCGATAGTTTAGGCGTACAGGTTATAAATACATCTTTGGGGTATAAAGGTTATGACAACCCAAATTATAGTTATACAACAGCACAGCTAAATGGTACGACGACTTATAGCTCCAAAGGGGCGAATATCGCTTTTGAAAAAGGCTTGATTTTAATAAATTCGGCTGGCAATTCTGGAGCTTCTGGAATTGCAACCCCTGCGGATGCTGCAGGCGTTTTAACGATTGCCGCCGTAGATGGAAATGGAAACTATGCATCGTTTAGTTCTCAAGGAAGTGCCATTCAGCTTACGCACAAACCAGATGTAGCAGCACGTGGATCGGGTAGTTTTGTCATCAATAGTAGCAATCAAATTTCGCAATCTAATGGCACCTCTTTTAGTTCGCCTATTTTAGCGGGGGCTATTGCTTCCTTAGTTCAGGCGTTACCAGATGCTACAAATGCAGAAATCATGGCGTATGTTCGAGAGTCAGCCTCTCAATATTCGAATCCCGATTATTTTCTTGGCTATGGAATTCCGGACTTTCAATCTGCTTTGACCTTAGGATTGAGACATCAGTCCGCTAAACAATTGGAATTTGAAGTCTTTCCCAACCCCGTCCAATCAGATTTATTTATAAAATTTTCTGACTCAATAGAGACGATCTCTGTGTCGATTCATAATGTTTTAGGGCAATTGGTGTATGAAAATCAAGTCAAAAGTATGAACCCGATCAATACTGAAGCATTTTCAAAGGGCCTTTATCTATTAACAATTCACACAGAAAATCAACAATCGATCACGTTTAAGCTCATAAAAGAATAGATGCAAAATAAGATCACCCAACTTTTCGGAATTCAATACCCTATTGTTCAAGCGGGTATGGTTTGGAACAGTGGGTGGAAATTAGCTTCTGCGGCAAGCAACGCTGGAATTTTGGGTCTCATTGGTGCAGGATCCATGTATCCCGACGTGCTGAGAACTCATATTCAAAAATGTAAAAAAGCCACCACAAAACCCTTTGGAGTGAACGTTCCGATGCTCTATCCCAACATTGAGGAATTGATGCAAATTATAGTGGAAGAAGGCGTAAAAATTGTTTTTACATCTGCAGGAAATCCAAAGACTTGGACTTCTTGGCTGAAGCAACGTGGTATTATTGTGGTGCATGTAGTGAGCAGTGTAAAGTTTGCCTTAAAAGCACAAGAAGCGGGTGTGGATGCCATTGTCGCTGAAGGTTTTGAAGCAGGTGGTCATAATGGACGTGATGAAACGACCACATTAACGCTGATCCCGATGGTGCGCGCGCAAGTCACAATTCCGTTACTAGCGGCGGGGGGGATTGCGACCGGCAATGGGATGATGGCAGCGATGGCGCTCGGTGCCGATGGTGTCCAAATTGGAAGTCGCTTTGTAGCCAGTAAAGAATCCTCTGCTCACGAGGCTTTTAAAAACGCTGTGCTTTTAGCCAAAGAAGGGGATACCCAATTAACCCTGAAAGAATTAGCGCCAGTGCGTCTTTTGAAAAATAAATTTTATCAAGATTTACAAGCGGTATATAAAACGTCCCCATCCCCCGAAGATTTAAAAAATATTTTAGGACGCGCCCGTGCCAAACGGGGAATGTTTGAAGGGGATTTAGAAGAAGGGGAATTAGAAATTGGACAAATATCGGGTCTGATTGATGAAATTTCGTCCGTTTCCGATATTGTAGATTCCATTTTAACTGAGTTTAAGGCGTGTCAAACACGTATATCAACGATCAATTTAAACATAAATAATGACCAATAGAGCTGACCAATTACAAGCATTTGACCGTTTGTTAACCATCATGGACGAACTTCGTGAACGATGTCCTTGGGATCAAAAACAAACCATGGAAACTCTTCGACATCTCACTATCGAAGAAACCTATGAATTAGGCGATGCGATATTGGACAAGGATTTAACAGAAGTTAAAAACGAACTTGGCGATCTTTTACTCCACATAGTATTCTATGCTAAAATTGGAAGTGAAACAAAAGATTTTGATATTTCGGATGTCATTAATAGCATCTGCGAAAAACTAATTCACCGGCATCCCCATATTTACAGTGATGTGGTAGTCAAGGATGAAGCTGAAGTCAAGCAAAACTGGGAAAACTTAAAGCTAAAAGAAGGCAAAACGAGTGTGCTTCAAGGGGTTCCAAAAAGCTTGCCCGCTTTGGTCAAAGCCAGTCGTATCCAAGAAAAAGTGGCCGGAGTTGGATTTGATTGGGAACATCCTGATCAGGTGTGGGAAAAAGTAGAGGAGGAGCTTGGGGAGTTGAAAACTGAAATTGATAATAAAAACCAAGATGCTATTGAAGATGAATTTGGAGATGTTTTATTTTCATTGATCAATTATGCACGCTTTCTCGATATCAACCCAGAAAATGCGCTAGAGCGCACCAATAAGAAATTCATCAAACGCTTTCAGTATTTAGAAACTAAAGCCAAATCTCTGCAAAAATCACTTTCGGATATGACGCTTGCAGAGATGGATGTGTATTGGGAAGAAGCCAAAAAATTGTAGTTGGCTACTGCTGTATCATTTTTTTGATTTTAGAATATTTTACGTTCCAAGTTTGTAAAGCAGCTTTATGCTTGTCAATGTTTTTGTGAACCTCTTTAACAAGTGGATTGTCATCTTTTACATTAGAGAAAAATTGAAGGTTGTTTTCCAACTGATTGATTTCACTTTTGATCTCATCCATCTTTTTTCTAATGAAAATGACCTCGTTATTAAACAATTTCTGATCTTGCGATAAAGTCTCTAATTTAAGCGTGTATTTTAGGTCGTCCATCGCTTCTTTGTCCAAACCTAATTTAGAATATAAACCGTCCAATGTTTTAAAGAATTTCCCATCAATAAAACGTTTGCTTTGAACCACATGCCCAAGTTTTTTCCATTGACTAGAAAAGTCATTTAAGGCTTCTAAGTTTTTGTCTTTATCTTCACTTAATTCAAATGCTTTAAGCGATTCTAACAGGCTATTTTTTTGCTCAAAGGCAGTAACTTCTTCTTCAGAGCCATTATTTTTTTGTTCGTGGTAACGGTCAAAAAAGGCGTTACATGCGCCTCTAAATCGTTTCCATAACTTATCACTGTCTTTGCGTGGAATGTGTCCGATCGTTTTCCATGTGTTTTGAATATTTTTCATCAAAACCAAGGTCGTTTCTAGGTCTTCACTATCTTTGTTTTGCTCAGCAATATCGACCAATTCTAATTTTTTCTTGTAGTTTTCGGACTGGACTTTCTTTAAGGTTTTATAGTAATTATTTTTATTCTTATTAAAGGTTCTCACGGCATCCTTAAATCCAGACCACGTTTTCTCATTGACCTTAGAAGGGACTTTTCCTGTCTTGAAAAAGGCTTCTCTAAGTACTTCAATTTTTTTGATATTTGCCTGCCAATCCTTGTGAGAATTGATGGTTTTTTCAGAGATCGCATTAATTTGAACAATGATCTCATTTTTAATTTTAAGATTTTCTTCAAATTTTTCTTCCAGTTGATTGTAATAATCCTGACGCTTGTCATTAATTACTTTTGTCGCAGCACTAAATCGGTCCCAAAGCTCATCTTTATATTCTTTGGCAACAGGACCTAACTCTTCTTTCCAAATTTTGTGAAGTGCCTGAAGCTCTCTAAACGCTCTGTTTAAATCGGTTTCATTTGCCAATTCCTCAGTACTTATGATGATTTTCTGCTTTTGTTCTAAATTATGCTTAAAATCTAAATCTCTAAGATCTCTATTGAGGTGTAAAAATCCATAAAAAATCTCTACATGGTGACGGTAATTGTTCCATGTATTATTGTTTTCACTTGAAGGAATCTGTCCGGTATTTCTCCAACGCTCTTGTAAATTTTTAAAGGTTTTGTAGGCCGAGTTTATATCGCCTTCAACATTGATTAAACCTTTAATTTCTTCAATAATTTGTAAGCGAATTTCAAGGTTTTGGTTGAGCTGTTGCGTTCTGTTTTTTTGAAAGGACTGGTGTTTTTCTCTAAATGTTTTCGACAATTCGTTGAATTGCTTTTTTAAAGGGCTGATGAATTCGAAATCAATCGCATTCCCACCTTCTGCCAAAAAGGCTTCTTTCTTTTCTGAAATTAAAACGGCGAACTTAGCATTAAAATTATTTTTGACTTCGTTTATGTTATTGCGAACACTGTGAATACTCTCTGATTTCAACAGCGTTTCAAATTCTGCTATTAAATCTTCTAACGAAAGTGTTTCATAATCAACTGCAGATTTTTTTTCTTCAACTACATCTTCATGTGTTTCTTCTGTCTCCTCAGTAGAAACTTCGGCAGTTTTACCATCACCATCTTCTTGCTTAGGCGCTTCTTCAGAAGTATTTTTTTCTACTGAACTTGTGGGTTCTACCACTTCTTCATGTGTTTCTTCTTCTGCATCCTTAGTAGAAGCTTCAGAAGTTGTATCTTCTTCCTTAGGCGTTACATCAGAAGTATCTTTCTCTAATGAACTTGTGGGTTCCACTGCCTTTTCAGGTGTTTCTGTGGATTCCTCCGTAGGTGCTTCGGAACTTGTGACTTCTTCTGTAGGAGTGTCCTCAGAAGTTGTAGGGTTCTCTGTTGAACTGTGTTCTTGGGGAGTGGCGTTTAGGTTATCTCCATCTGCATCTTGCAGGTTATCGTGCTCTGACATATCTTTCAATGTTTTAGTGTTTAAATGACTTGAAGTCATAAATATAACATTATCCCTCTAAACCACAAATTATATAATTCTTTTAAATTACTTTTTTAATTATGAATTCCATATCTCCCACGATTTCTCTGCTTGCAAACGCAGCATTTCGAGTCCGTTGAGAGTCGTAGCATTCTTTGTATTTCCGTGTTTTAGAAATAAAGTTTCCTCAGGATTATAAATCAAATCAAACAGTAAATGGTTTGAAGTGATGTGTTCATAAGGGATAGTTGGGCATTTATGTACATCAGGAAATGTTCCTAAAGGGGTGCAGTTGATGATAATTTGGTAGTTCTCAATTCCTTCGATTGCTAAGGATTCATAGGAGTATTTAACACTTGACGATGGTGTTCTTGATACATACTCAAAATGAATACCCAGTTTTTTCAAAGCAAAAGCGACCGCTTTTGAGGCACCTCCAGTTCCTAAAATCAAAGCCCTTTTGTGATGAGATTTGAGATGGGGTTTTAAACTGTTTTCAAATCCAAAATGATCGGTATTATAACCTGTTAATCTTCCGTTTTCTATTTTGATGGTATTCACCGCACCAATTTCTTGTGCTTCTGAATCAATGGCGTCTAAATAGGGAAGTACCACTTGTTTGTAAGGAATCGTAACATTAAGCCCTGAAAGCTGTGTTTCAGTAGTTTTTAAGGATTCAAAATCTTCGATTGCCTCTAAGTCAAAGTTGTTATAAGTGCAGTCTAATTTGTTGGTTTCAAATTTATCTTTAAAATATCCTCTTGAAAAAGAGTAGTCAATATTTTTACCAAGCAATCCAAAATTTTTCATGTGTTTATATTTATTGTTTTTTTAAGGACATCCCGATAACTATCGGGACTGTTCGCTATTAATCATTCCCTTGGGTGATAATATTTTTAGCATGCTCGTTTCATATATGCTGTTTGCGTTTGTTTCCATACCATTCCAATCCCAGAACAATGGCTGCTCCAAAAATTATAAATAAGAGGGCATAAATGGTTTGTGTGTTCATTTCAGGCAAATACCGTTGATAATTTTCAATGATTTGTTCGCCATTTGTATCTGTTGTGAAATTCCCTAAGGCATCTTGTTTATAGAGTGCTTCTTTCCAGGGCCACACAACGCCAAGCGATCCCGTGATAAATCCCATAATAAGGGCTAATGTTTTAAATTTATAATGTTTCAAAATGTAGCTCAATAGATGCGAAAGACTGACCAAACCTACTACCGAACCAAGCGTAAAAACCAATAGAACCTTCAAGAGTCTCAGGTGTTGAGGGTCTGACATAAAGCTAAAATCTCCAGAAACTATAAACACAAACGTATCAAAAAGAACGTTAACAGAGTCCACTAATAACAAGACGTAATTCCCTAATAAAATCAAGATAAAGGACCCTGAAAACCCTGGTAATGCCATACCTGTCACGCTAATCATTCCACATAAAAACACAAACCAAAGGTTGTCATTTTGCGTTGCAGGATTTAAAAAACTAATGCTTAATCCTGCAATGATTCCCAGGAAAGCCATCACAATTGTTTTGGTATTCCAAGATTTAAAATCTTTATAAATATAATAAATCGACCCGACGATCATTCCAAAAAACACACTCCACACATAGAGTTCGTGGCGTTCAATGAAGTAGTCCAACAGTTTAGAAACACTAAAATAACTAATGATCATCCCTGAAAATAGTAAGGCTAAAAATCGCCCGTTTACATAATTGTAAAAACTTTTAAACCGACCACTAAAAAGTAATTTCCCTGCTTTGATATTGAATTTCTGCAAGGAATAAATAAACTCTTCATAGAAGCCCATTACAAATGCTACAATCCCACCAGATACACCGGGCACTTTGTTGGCAGCTCCCATAATGACCCCTTTCAGGGTCAGTAAAAACGGATTTGTATGATCGTTAGGTTGTCTCAAGCGTGTTTTTTTTGGTACTTATTTTTTCTAAAATGAGAATGATTAAAATTCCAAAAACCATCAGTCCGATAGCTTGTAACAGTTGTGGTTCTCCATTAAAATTAAAAGGGGAAATGCTTTCTTCGTTCAAGGGAACTTTCACCCCTTTAGAATTGGTTCTGAATGTCAATGCCACTTTCCAAGGCCATATTTTGTTTAAAGATCCAATCATAAATCCAGTGATGACGGCCAATGTCAAGCGGTGGTATTTTTCAAACAACCATTTTAGAAGTTTTGAAAATGACAACAATCCAACCACAGCACCAGCGCCAAAGAGAACAATTTTTTTGATATTAAGTGTATTGAGCGCTTCCAGAACGGGACTGTAAGCACCAATGATTACCAGAATAAATGACCCTGAAATCCCGGGCAATATCATCGCGCAAATGGCTAAAGCTCCAGCAAAAAACAAAAACAGATTTGTATCCGAAGTTTCAGAGGGGTTGATGGTGGTAATCAGGTAAGCAACCACGGCTCCAATGGCCATCGCTAAAAATAATTTAAAGTCCTTGGCAGTAGTTTTAATCTGTTTTCCGACATAGACAATACTCGCAAGTACCAATCCAAAAAAGAACGACCAAAGTAAAATAGGGTGGTGTTCCAAAAACCATTCAACGCCTTTGGCTAGTGAAACAATACTCACAAACACGCCTGAAAGAAGTGCTAATAAAAAAGGGCCGTTTGCTTTTTTCCAAGTGCTTTTTAGGCCTTCTGTTTTTAAATGTTTTAAAAGAGAAAAATTGATATTATTTAAAGTGCCAATCAGTTCTTCGTAAATCCCTGAGATGAAAGCGATGGTACCTCCAGAAACGCCAGGAACTACATCTGCAGCACCCATTGCCATTCCTTTGAGTGAAATTATTAAGTAATCTAGTGGGGATCGTTTCATTTGGTTTTTAAAATAATTGAATTAAAGAATCAGGTTTTAGATTGATGAATATCCTATATATCCCCTAAAAATACAAATTTTACTGATGCGTATTTTTAAAATTCTCAATTAATTGAAGGACGGCTTTGCGCTGATAGACTTCTGGAAATAATTCTTCCAAAATAAACACGTGTTCTAAGTTTATATGCAGTCCTGTGAGAAGGTGTGCATAGCCAGCATCCATATTGTTGAGTTTCAAACACACGCCTGAAAGTCGAAATTCTAATTCTTCACTTTTGGGATGGTATTCTAAAGCTTGTACAAAATTGAATTTTGCAGCTTCATATTCGCCAAGTTTGATTAAAATGTCTCCGCGAGAGAGCCAAGTGCTTAGTTCACAGTCGCCCAATTCGAGCGTCCTTTTATACCCACGTTCGGCTTCCTCCAAAAGAGAGAGGCGTTCATTAATGGTAGAGTACAACAACCAATAGGCGGCATTGTCTCCATCAATATCAATGGCCTTATTGATGTGAAACAAGGCTTTTTGATAGTCTTTTTTAGCCATGAAAAACTTTGTGATCCGCATCCAACCTTTATCCAAGGCAGGGTCTTCTTCCACCGCTTGATAGTAATGCTGAAGGGCTAAATCGCCGTGATTCAAACGCTCATAGCAATACCCAATTTTGATGAGAGCATAGGCGGTAGAATCTTCTATAGCGATGGTGATTTTATAATTCTCAATCGCTTCCTCAAAACGGTTTAATTTCTCTAATACTTTCGCTTTTTCAAGATACGCACCAATAAAGGTGTCATCTGAAATAATCGCAAAATCAAAGGCGGTGACGGCCTTTACCAATTGTTTGGTTTCTACGTATTGTTTGCCAAGTTGGTGCCATGCCACTTCGCTGTATGGGTTTTTATCGAGGTAGCTATTTAAGTATTCAATCGCTTCCGTGGTTTCATCTAAAAAGTCAAAACAATAGATGATATTATAAAGCGCCGAATAATCTTCTAAATCCAGTTCAATACATTTCTTGAAATTTTGTTTTGCTTCTTGATATTGATCTAAAAACAAATATTCCATTCCAATTAAAGAATAGAGATCGGCACTGTCCTCTGCGATTTCAATGGCTTCTTTAAAGACTTGTATCGCTTTTTCGTGCTGATCTTTTTTAGAAAATATATTCGCTTTTTGAATGTAGAGTTCTTCGTTATTAGGCTCTATTTCAAACAGGGGGGAGAGCAGTCGGTCCGCTTCATTTAATTTATTTTCAAAAATTAAAATTTCAACTTGAAATAATTTTAAGTTTAGAGACGCAGGGTGCTGACTTAACCCGAGTTTGATTGCCTTCTTTGCAAGTGCAATTTTACCACTTTCTAAATAGTGGTGTATGATGTTTTCAAATTCATTAGAATCAAAGAAAAAAACGCTATTGGTTTTTAACATCGACTCAAATTTTGAGAGGGTTACTTCTTCATTTTCTTCAGATTGACTGAACTCCATAAAATGGTTTTTTTACACTAATAAATTTAAGGTTATATCTGCTTGAAACACCCAAAAACCTCGAATGTTTTCAACAAAATAATTAACAGTGTTGTTTAAATGGAATTTATAATGTTCAGAATGATGTGACAACCCTTTACAATTTCTTCTTTGGAAATGGTAAGTGGGGGTGAAATTCGAACTGCTTTTGGTTCATAGAGCAACCAAAATAAAATCAAACCATCCTCTTTTGCTTGTAAGACTATTTTATTTGCAATTTCTGATGAATCTAACATCAAAGCCAACATTAATCCTTTTCCTCTGATCTCTTTTATCAATGGATGTTGGAGGTGTTTACGGATCAAGGCTTCTTTTTCTAGGGTTTCTGGAATTAAGCTGCTGGTTGTAATTTCTTCCAGAGTTGCTAAGGCTGCTGCTGCAATAACAGGATGGCCACCAAAGGTGGTGATGTGTCCTAACTTTGGATGGTCAGATAAGCTGTTCATCATTTCTTCCGAAGCTGTGAAAGCACCGATCGGCATGCCGCCACCAAGTCCTTTTCCGGTCACAACAACATCGGGAACGCAGTTGTAGTTTTCAAAACCAAAGAGTTTTCCTGTGCGTCCTATACCCGGTTGAATTTCATCTAAAATTAACAACGCACCCACGGCATTGCATTTTTCTTGAACCTTGGTTAAATAGCTGTTTTTAGGCTCAATAAATCCAGCACCTCCTTGGATTGTTTCCAAGATGACTGCCGCAGTTTTTGTGGTGATTTTAGAAAGGTCTGTAAGGCTGTTAAATTCTATAAATCTAATGTCTGGAATTAGCGGTCGGAACGGTTGTTTTCGTTCTTCATAGCCCATGACACTCAAAGCTCCCATGGTATTTCCGTGATAGGCGTTTTTAGCAGAAATGATTTCAGACCGTCCCGTATAGCGTCGTGCGAGTTTCATGGCACCGTCAATTGCTTCCGTACCTGAGTTGGTCAAATATGTTTTTTCTAGTTTTGGTGGTAAATGCGAAGCGAGTAATTTGGTCAGTTTTACAGCAGGGGATTGGATGTATTCTCCATACACCATCACATGCATATAAGTGTCCAGTTGTTTTTTAATCGCCGCTACAACCTTCGGGTGTCGATGGCCCAAACTACAAGCAGAAACGCCTGCTACAAAATCTAAATATGGTGTTTTATTTTGGTCATAAATATATGACCCCACCGCATAAGAAATTTCCATCGCTAAAGGATGTGGCGTTGTCTGTGCTTGGTGTTTAAAAAAATCGTTTGTAATCAATTTTTCTTGATTGGTTTTTTTAATTTCTTTGGCTTGTTTAGAAATTTTTTAGGTAATTTTCTGGCCGCTTTATTTTTTGGTTTTACGGTAGTATCTAAACTTTTTGTCGGGTTTGGACGTGCTTTTTTTACACGTTCTAACAACTTTGGATCAAAAAACTCCTTTTGAGGAACATAGGCATCCAACCCTTTTATTGTGGGAAGTACGAGCGGTGGATCGTCTTTAAACAAATCCTCTACACTAGTGGGACGCTCCGAATCACGCCAATGAAATCCTTTAAGAATTTTTTCATTTTCTGGAAATTCAATTTCAGGATGCGTTTTTCCTCCAATTTGATTGTATTTACGCATCTCGTCAATCGTATTTTCAGTGATCCATACTTTAATAGAACCTGATTTTGATTTATCAATTCCAACCAATTCATTGTCTTCATTTCTGAGGTAGTAAATGCTTTCAGCATTTTTAATAATATCAATCGTTGATAAACTGTTATTTTTAAATAAGCCAAATAACTTTTGCCCTGAAATTTGATTATATCCATCTCCCAGACTGTCCTTACTGATTATAAATGCATTATTAAAGACTTTTAATGAGTCTATGGATTCGGTTTTAGAATTCGAAATTAAGTGAATGGAATCGCCTGTGATCTGGTTTTTTAAATTCCATAAAATCGGATGCTGCACTTTGTAAAACGGATCATTTGCTGTGTTTTTATCCAAATTAATTAACTGTGTCAATCCAGTTTCTTGATTCATGTGAATTGAATCGGCTTTGCCGCTTAAATCGGATTTATAAATTTTAGCATTATAATAGCCTCGTGTAATTCTTTTTTCAGGTTTTCCCGTGACCATCAAAGTATCACTATGTACAAAAATGGAATCGTTTTCTTGAAGGGTAATCGCCAATGCACGTTTGGTTACAAATACAGAATCTTTTTCTCTAAAGACCTCTGCATAATGACTTTTAACGATGGTGTTATTCAGCGTATCTGTGATGGTAATATTATTGGTTGCTGACGCGAATTTTTTATTGCGATCAAAATAGATACTATCGCCTTCAACAATGCGCTCGTCATAATTTATTTTAGAGTTCTTCACAAAATAACCGGTGTCTTTTTGAGTGTCATAAAATCCGCGTTCGCAATAAATAACACTGGTTTCACTGGTAATCGTCGTGGGACCAAATAAAAACGCAAAACCCGATAGTGTATAAAAATCAAGTTGTTTGGATTCAATGACGTATTCTGGATTTACAAGTTTGACATTATTTACAAACTGGTATTTTTTGGACTTCATGTAATAACGTCCAATCGTACTCGTAATCGTTCCTGTGGTATCTCGGACGACCTTCCCTGAACTTCTGTAAAATGCTTGTTGTTTGACTCTGTCAAAGTATAAAGTATCGGTAGTGATCTCGGAATTCGGATCTGTTAAAACAACGGTGCCACTCGCAAATGCCAGTTGTGTATTCCCGCTGTATTCAACATATTTTGAAGTCATGTTAATCGTATCGCCTTGCTTGACATGAACTTTTCCGTAGGCTTCTATAAAATCTTGCTTCCCATAATAGATGGCCTCATCGCACCACAATTCAATACCTTCATGTTTGATGTGTACTTGTTTTGAATTGTTTCTAGTAAGAATGGTCGCATCTGGATTCGATTCGTCAAATGTCATAAATGGCGCATATTCAATTTCGATTCTGCGTCGCTCTTGTGCATGCAATATGGATCCTAAAAATAATAGAATGCATACTAAGTAATAAATGCTTTTATGTTTCAACGTGGAATAGTTTATGACAAAAATAGGTAATATTGAGTTCTTTAAATAAAACTTAAGATTATTTTAATGTTTATCTAAAAATTGTTTGTTTTCGATCGGGTCCTACAGAAACAACTTTGATTGGAATTTCTAATTCTTTCTCCAAGAAATCAATGTAAGCATTTAATGATTTTGGGAGAGTTGATTCATTATCCATCTCGGTTAAATCTTCTGCCCAGCCCTCAAAATCCGTGTAAATTGGTGTGATGTTTTCCACTTCCACATTATATGGGAAATGCTGAATGATCTCCCCCTTATATTTGTAGGCAGTACAGACTTTCAAAGATTTAAATCCAGAGAGTACATCGGCTTTCATCATCATAAGTTGTGTCACACCATTCACTTGGCATGCATAACGTAGTGCTACAAGATCTAACCATCCACAACGACGTGAGCGTCCTGTAGTGGCACCAAATTCTTGTCCTACACGTCCCATTGTTTCACCATCTTCATCAAACAGTTCAGTAGGGAAGGGACCAGAACCCACTCGAGTGGTGTAGGCTTTGAAAATTCCAAAAACTTCACCGATGGAAGTCGGTGCAATTCCCAGTCCTGTACATGCACCCGCAGCAGTTGTATTGGAAGAGGTTACAAACGGATAGGTTCCAAAATCAATGTCTAATAAAGACCCTTGTGCGCCTTCTGCTAAAATTGATTTTTGATCTCGCAATGCTTGGTGTAAATATTCTTCAGAATCTATAAATTTTAAAGATTTTAAGACGTCAACGGCTTCAAAGAATTCAGTTTCTAATTCCTCTAGATTATACTCTAAATCCACGTTATAAAAATTAACCATGGACTCGTGTTTATTTGCTAGAGCACGGTATTTGTCTTTCCAGTTGTCTAATTCTAAATCGCCAACACGGATGCCATTCCGACCCGTTTTGTCCATGTACGTTGGGCCAATCCCTTTAAGAGTCGATCCAATTTTGGCTTTTCCTTTGGATGCTTCTGAAGCGGCATCTAACAAGCGGTGCGTGGGGAGTATTAAATGCGCTTTACGAGAAATCACTAACGATTTTCTGTAATCTACATTTTGGGTCGCTAATTTGTCCAATTCATTTTTAAATATTACAGGATCGATCACGACTCCATTTCCAACTAAATTTACGGCGTCCTCATGAAAAATCCCTGAAGGAATCGTATGAAGCACATGCTTCATGCCGTTAAAAACTAGGGTATGACCTGCATTTGGTCCCCCTTGAAATCGTGCTATAATGTTGTAATTGGAGGTTAGTACGTCTACAATTTTTCCTTTGCCTTCGTCACCCCATTGTAATCCAAGTAGTAAATCTACTGCCATGCTATTTAATCGTTAATTTTAGTATTTTTTTTTGTGCCGTAGAAGTACAGCGAATGTTTTTGAATATCGATATCAAAGACTTCTTCTATTGTTTTTTGAATGGATTGAATCCTTGGGTCGCAAAACTCAAAGACTTCCCCTGTATCTGTGAGGATGACATGGTCGTGTTGTTTGTCGAAGTACGATTTTTCATATTGCGCTTGATTCTGCCCAAATTGATGTTTTCGTACCAAAGCGCAGTCCAATAATAATTCAATTGTATTGTAGAGAGTTGCTCTGGAGACACGGTAATTTTTATTTTTCATTTTGATATAGAGTGATTCTATGTCAAAGTGATTCTCGTTGTCATAAATTTCTTGAAGTATTGCAAAGCGTTCAGGAGTCTTTCGATGGCCATTCTCTTCGAGAAATTTCGTAAAAACATTTTTTACGATATCTTGATTTTTATTTTTGGTTTTTACACTCATACAAGGGTCAAATTTAAACTAATTTTTAGACTCTAAAGACTTTTTCGATACCATTTATTTTTTGCAGCCGCTCCATCAATTTTTCAACAAAATTATTATTATTGACTTCCAAGGCAATTTGTCCTTTAAATGTGCCACTGTCCGCATCAAAATTTATATTCTTAATGTTGACATTCATACTTTCAGAAACCACTTTTGTAATCGAATTGACCAATCCGAGTTTGTCTATTCCCGTCAGTTTGATAACTGCTCTGAATACCTGTTGAGAGGAGTCAATCCACTTAGCTGACATAATTCTGTACGCATAATTAGATTGAAGACTTACCGCATTTGGGCAGGCTTTTTTATGAATTTTAATTCCCTCTTTGATACTTAGAAACCCAAAAACAATATCGCCCGGAATGGGATTGCAACAAGATGAAAGTTTATAGTTCAATTTCTCTTCTTCCTTGCCAAACACCAACATATCGTATTTGGAAGTGATTTCATCTTTTTCAACGGTTTCTTTTGTAGGTCCCTTGGTACGCGTAATTTTATTTTTTATATAGCTAACAAGGACATTACTTCTTGAAGTCGCAAAGCTTTTTAACATCGTGTTATCAATACTACTGATGCCAACACGGTAAAATAAATCTAAACTGGTATTGAGTTTAAAATAATTCACCAATTCATTAATAGAGCGTTCGTTTAAAGTAATTTTGAGTTGTTTGAGTTTTCGTCTTAAGATCTCTTTTCCTTCGATCGCAACGGCTTTTTTATCTTCTTTTAAAGAAGATTTTATTTTACTTTTTGCGCGCGTTGTCGTGACATAATCCAACCAGTTTACCGTTGGTTTGGCACTTTCAGAAGTAATAATATCAACTTGATCGCCACTCTGTAACACATGGTTCAAGGGGACTAATTTGCCATTGACTTTAGCACCTCTCGTTTTCATGCCAATTTCGGTATGGATGCTAAATGAAAAATCCAATGGTGTTGCATCTTTCGGCAGGGATTTTAATTCTCCATTAGGAGTGAACACAAATATTTCTTTCGCATAGAGGTTCAACTTAAATTGCTCTACAAACTCTACAGCATTGGATTCTGGATTTTCAATTACTTCTTGGAGTTTTCCAATCCAGCTTTCTAAATTCTCATCATGCTCTTTTTCGCCTTCCTTATATTTATAGTGAGCGGCATAGCCTTTTTCTGCAATTTCATTCATGCGTTCACTTCTGATCTGAACTTCGACCCAACGTCCTTTTGGTCCCATAACCGTAATGTGTAAGGCCTCATAACCTGTTGATTTTGGAGCAGAAATCCAATCTCTTAAACGTGTTGGGTTCGGTCTAAAATGATCTGTGACAATCGAATACACTTTCCAAGCGATAAACTTCTCGTCTTTTTCTTCTGATTCATAGATGATTCGTACCGCAAATTTATCATAGACTTCCTCAAAGGATACGCCCTGATTTTGCATTTTTCTTCGAATCGAAAAAATAGATTTTGGACGTCCTTTTATGACATACTTTATTTTTTCTTTATTCAAGGCCTTTGTTAAAACCTTGCTAATATCTTTAATGTATAGGTCTTGCTCTTCTTTGCTTTCTTCTAACTTCAGTAAAATACCACTGTAAACTTCCGGTTCCGTATATTTTAAAGCCAAGTCTTCTAACTTCGATTTAATATTGTATAACCCAATTTTGTGCGCAAGTGGTGCATAGATATACAGTGTTTCAGAAGCAATTTTTAATTGTTTGTCTTCCGGCATCGAATGAATCGTCTGCATATTATGAAGGCGGTCGGCAATTTTGATGATAATTACCCTAATGTCATCGTGAAGGGTGAGGAGCATTTTCCTGAAATTCTCCGCTTGCATTGACACGTTCATGTCTTTATTTAAGGACGATATCTTTGTCAATCCATCTACAATTCGGGCTACAGTTTCCCCAAATAATTGTTGAATATCGTCAATTGTATAACGCGGGCAATCTTCGACAACATCGTGCAAAAGTGCGGCCGCAATAGAAGTTGCATCC
The DNA here is from genome assembly GCF_001735745.1 of Formosa sp. Hel1_33_131. Taxonomy (NCBI): domain Bacteria; kingdom Pseudomonadati; phylum Bacteroidota; class Flavobacteriia; order Flavobacteriales; family Flavobacteriaceae; genus Formosa; species Formosa sp. Hel1_33_131. The sequence continues at coordinate 188,760 of NZ_CP017260.1, read as the reverse complement.
AGTCCAATTTTGGAAGCAACGATTTTTGCCACGGCAATGGGATGAAAAATATAGGCTTCGCCTGACTTTCTTCTTTGATCGGAATGGGCATCAACCGCAACGTCAAATGCTTTTCTAATTAACTTTTTGTCTGCTGTTGACAGGGTTCTATAGCTAATCTTAAGGAGTTCTTTATACTCCTTAGCGATGGCTGCGTTTTCTTGTGCTATATCGGCTGCTGTCATGATTTAAAATTACTACAATCAAACGGAACACGCAATAACTAAAGTTAGTTTTTACAAAAATTGTTTTAACAAATGATTAAAAAGTAATTTTTAGCTAAATTTCCGCTGTCTTTTGGCTTCAAAAATTAAAATACCTGCAGCAACCGAGACATTCATAGAATCAATTTTTCCTTGCATCGGGATGCGAATTTTCACGGTAGCAGCTTCGCGCCAGAGTTCACTTAAACCTGTTGATTCAGTACCAACAACGAGAGCGGTTGCTTTCTTAAAATCAATGGAATCATAGACCACTGAATCCTGAAGTGTTGCCGCATAGATTGAGATGTTTTGTATTTTTAAATACTCAATCACTTCCTCTGAAGTTCCCATTGCGATTGGGACGGTAAAGACTCCGCCAACACTTGATCGAATGATGTTTGGATTATATACATCTGTCAGTGGATTTGAAATGATAATGGCATCTACATTTGCAGCATCTGCCGTTCGAAGTAAGGCACCGATATTCCCCGGTTTTTCTGGCGCTTCCGCCACTAATATTAAGGGGGTTTTACTTTTGAATTTTAAGTTTTTTAAATCAAAATCTTTGGCTTTCGCCACAGCAATGATGCCTTCAGTGGTTTCACGGTGGGCTACTTTTCCATAGACTGCTTTGGTGATTTCTATCACATCTATTCCATAGGTCTCTAAAGAAGCAGCTTCGGATGCTGAAAATAAATCGGCATAATAATAAAGGGTTTCAATGCTGTAGTTGCTTTTAATAGCTAAAGACAATTCGCGTTTCCCTTCAATGACAAACAACCCCGTTTGCTTTCTTAGTTTCGACTTTTCTTTGAGTTGAACCAGTTGTTTTATAAAAGGGTTTTGAAGACTGCTTATTGTTTTAACCATAGCACAAAAATAGTGTTTAATTTTTAAGCCCAAACAAAAAAAGTCCAAGCCGAAACTCGAACTTTTGAATTATAACAGAGAAGAATTTTTAGTTGTTTTCGTATTTTTTGGAATAGCGTTTCCACAGTTCTGTTTGATGGCTTTCTAAACTAATCTTACGTCCATCTATAAACGCATTCGTCAGATTGTTGGTTCGCATGTCCAAAGCATCTCCGCTGCTTATAAATAAGGTGGCACTTTTGCCGACTTCTAAAGAACCATAACTAGAATCGATGCCTAGAATTTTAGCAGTGTTAAGGGTGATTAATTGCAACGCTTGTTCTTTGGTCAATCCGTAAGCGACCGTTGTTCCTGCATAAAATGGTAGGTTCCGAGAATTCATGCGTTCCATGTCGCCACTCGTTTCTAAGCCTACAGTGACTCCTGCTTCGACTAAAAGACGTGCCATTTTAAATGGTAAATCATAATCGTGATCATCACTGTTGGGGCGAGAGTGTACGCGTTGAAGTAAGACGGAAACTCCATTTTCTTTTAAATAGGTTGCGAGCTTATAGGCTTCGTAACCACCAACAATAACCGTATTTGAAAGTCCTTGTGATTTTGAAAATTCAATAGCATCTACAATTCCTTTTTCATCATTGACATGAATGTAAAGTGTTTTTGATTCATCAAAAAGTCCACCCATGGCATCTAAAGGTAAATTTAATTTGGCTTTTGCACTATTTCTATTTGCTTTGGCGTTGTTAAAATAGACCTCAATTTCAGAAGTTTGACTGCTGTATTTCGGATTACTTTTTAAACCCGGATCTTCACCCAACCACCAACGTCCACGCGTGAACGTGTTTGGCCAATTCAAATGAATCCCATCATCGGTTTTAATCGCGGCATCTTCCCAATTCCAAGCATCCAGATGGACGATGGATGAGGTCCCTGATATACGACCACCTCTCGGTGTGATTTGTGCAAGAAGCACTCCGTTTGGACGCATACTTTCCACGACTTTAGACTCGGCATTGTAGGCAATTAAACTTCGGATGTGAGGGTTCCAAGTGCCCAGTTCTGAATCGTCATCAGTAGCTCTAACGGCATCAATTTCAATCAGTCCTAAGGTTGAGTTTGGCACGATAAACCCTGGATATATATGTTGACCTTTCACATCGATGACTTCCATTTCAGAAATAGCCTCAGTTTTTTTGTATTCAGCGACCGTTTGTAAGATGCCATTTTTGAAAGTGATCAGGCTGTTTTGAATGACAGTCCCATTTCCTAGGTGTGCAATACCGCCCACTATTGCGATTGACTTTGACTGTGTATCTGCGGGTGTTTGTTGTGCGTTTCCTATAGATACACAAACAATGGATAGTAGAATTAATTTTATAATGTTCATCTGTTATATATTTATAGTTGATTATTATCTATGGAGTCACAGTGTAAAAGCTGTTTATCCTTTTTCTTTATCGGCTGTGTTTTCATGCCTTTATTTTTCTCTTTTAACATCATAAGAATCAGTTCATTTCTTTCTTCTTGAATTGTTTCTCTTAGTTTAGAATCACGTTCGATGTCAAAATAAGTAACGCCTTCAATTAATGTTTTTTCAGCTTTGGAGTAAATCGATAAAGGATGGTCGCTCCAAAGTACTAAATCGGCATCTTTTCCGACTTTGATACTTCCAACTCTATCGTCGATATGAAGTAATTTGGCAGGGTTGAGTGTGACCATTTTCCAAGCATCTTCTTCAGATGTGCCTCCGTATTTCACTGCTTTGGCAGCTTCTTGGTTGAGGCGTCTGGACATTTCGGCATCGTCACTGTTAATAGCAGTCACAACTCCCATTGCGTTCAGAATAGAGGCATTGTAAGGAATGGCGTCATTGACTTCATATTTATACGCCCACCAATCACTAAAGGTCGAAGCACCAGCGCCATGTGCTTTCATTTTATCAGCTACTTTATAACCTTCTAAGATGTGGGTAAAGGTGTTGATGTTGAAATCAAATTGCTCTGCGACTTTCATTAGCATATTGATTTCACTTTGAATGTAGGAGTGACAGCTTATAAAACGTTCTTTGTTTAAAATTTCAGAAAGCACTTCCATTTCTGTATCTTTTCTATAGGGTTTTCCGCTTTTCTTTAGAGCATCGTACGTTTTTGCTCTGGTGAAATAATCAATGTAAAGCTGTTCTACACCCATACGTGTTTGTGGAAAACGATTATAGCTCTCCCAATTTGAATGTTTGACATTTTCGCCGAGTGCGAATTTTATAAACTTAGGCGTATTTTTATAGATTAAATTTTCTGCAGATTCGCCCCATTTCAATTTGATAAGCGCTGAACGTCCTCCAATCGGATTGGCAGAGCCATGTAAAATCTGAATTGAAGTGACACCCCCAGCAAGGTTTCGATAAATATCTACATCATCGGCATCAATGACATCTTCGATACTCACTTCCGCAGAGGAGTTTTGCCCGCCTTCATTGATACTTGCTGCAGCAATATGTGAATGTTCATCCACGATTCCAGCAGTTAAATGCTTTCCGGTAGCATCTACAATGGTTGCTTTTGAGTTTTTAAGATTAGTTCCGATTTTTGAAATACGACCCTCTTTTATGAGAACATCTGTGTTTTCGAGAATTCCATCGGATTCATTGGTCCATACGGTGGCGTTTTTAAATAATAGCGTTTCGGCTTGAGGGAGTTCTGTAAATCCATAGGCTCCGTTAGGATAACTTACGGGCAGTAGTTTCGGCGCTGTTGAGACCTTTTCTTTTTTAGATTTTTCGTCTTTTTCAGTAGCTGTCTCGGTCTGTTTGATTTCTACGGGAGGGGATGAGCCATCAAGTAAAGTAGCAGTTCCTGTGATGTTTTCCATACCCAAATGAATTTTTGCATTCACCCGAATAAAGTCTTGTTGTGTGGTGTCTTTGGTCGAAAACATTAAGTGCATCCAATCATTCTCATACTTTAAACTGCTGCTTAACTTCAAAGAATCCGATGTGATCTCCGTTTTAAGTTTACTCAGCGTCCCTGATATTTTGAGGGCATAGTTATCTTTATGAATCATAAAACTGTAGCTACCTCTAATATCTTTCTTCGATAAATCTTCAAATACGGTTCTTGAACCATTCACCCAATTTTCATAAAGTGTGGTTTTATCCTCAAAAACATCCCCAGAAGTAATTAAGAAATTTGCATAGCTCCCCACATTCAAATTACCAAGTTTTGAGTTTCCTAAAATTTGAGCGGGTTGTGTGGTCAAAGCTTCTAAGGCAGTGACTTTGTCTAAGCCATAATCAATTGCTTTTTTAAGATTCGCTTTAAAGTCTTTCATGGACTTAAGACCTTTTGTTGTAAACGCAAAAGACACGCCATTGACATCTAAAGCCATTGGGTTTCCAGGGCGTTGGTTCCATTCTTTCATCGCTTCTAATTCCAGTGAATTGGTTAAAAATGTGTTTTCAACATCATAGGCTTTCGGAAAGTTCAAAGGAAGAATAAAAGTTGCTTCTGTGTTTTTGATATCATTGATACGTTCGTATTCATCGCCACCACCTAGAATGACATATTGTACGCCAAATTGATCGCCAACAGTATCGGCACGTAAGGCATTGGCTCTGCTGCCAGCCTGTATAATTTGAATTTGATTTTTGTTCTGGTTAAATGCTTCAATTGACCGGTCTTTTGTGGGAACGTTTCCTTTTGCATACCAATCGGCATCGTAATACAATTGTCTCAGCAACGCCATAGAGCCCATAATAGAGGAGGGGTAGGATTGTCGTGAGCGCACACTTTTTGTAAAGGAGAGGTACTGTGCCGATTGATCTGATAAGATGCGGTGGGAGTCACTGCCTTTGGAATCTAAAGCGACTAAGGCTCCAGTTCCGCGGACGACCCCGTCTTGTAAGTGGGTGTTGACAACTCCAAAACCGGCTTCCAATAATGTCTTCGCCGCTTTTTCGTCGTATTTAAAATGATCGATGGCGTTTTGCTCTGATCGTATGTGGTCGTTCCAATAAAAGCCTTCACGGCTGGCACTGTATTGTGGTGATCGGCCTCCGCCACTTTCTCGTTTTGGTTTTGTAACCCCAAAACCAGAATAAAGATCAATAAATGAGGGGTATATTGATTTTCCCTTTACATCGATCACAACCGTGTTTTTAGGAAGTTCAACATTGATCCCTACGTTTACCACCTTTCCTTCTTGAATTAACAAGGTGCCGTTTTCGATACTTTCGGAAGGAGTTATGTGAATTTTCGCATTGGTAATGGCTGTGAAATTGGTATTTTTAGATTTCACTCCGTCGTTCTTTGGAAAATAATCTTGAGCAGACAAAGCGAACGCTCCGAAGAAACTCCAAAGGAAGATTAATTTTTTCATTAAAATAGAATTTAGTTTGAGGTTAAATGTATTTAAAATTTTTCAATAGCATACGCATTTGGTAAACTTTTAAATTGTTCGAGATTGTATTAGGGAGTTAAATTTTTGATGCACTTTTCTCTGATGAACCAAATTTGCTCAAAATTAAATTTTGAGTTGGTGGTTTTTAACCAGTTTTTTATAAATGCTTTGTGATATGCCACATTAAAATCGACGACTTGCTCGGGTTGAATATCTATTTCTTGAATGAGGTCTTTTTCGATGTTTTTAAATTCAGATTCCTTTGTCGTTAGATCATTCCGGATATCATTGATTTTTAGATAACAATGCGCTTCAGGAATGTAGTCAATCCCGTTTTTAGTCAATTCAGTACCAATTTTCGGAGTGTTCGAAACGTTCATTCTGTACATTCCTAGTACCAAGCTAATATTTGGAATCTTATTTAAATCTGCCATGCTTTTTAAAAAGGCATGTTTTGAACTACAACCTCCTCTTTTTTCAGATAAGACCAATCCAAAATCCGTTCGATTTTTATTTCGTCCATAAGGTAAGTTTCTAACGAATTTGGTTAATTCATTCCATGAAGTGATGCCATAACTTTTGGCCAGTGTTGTGAGTGCGTCTTTTGATGATAGAGGGAGGTTTGAGGGCATTTATAAAGCTATATGACATCTTTTTTTAGGTTCTTATATTGATGGCCATAAGGGTGGACGCTCTCAATAGCTTGGGGATCCAACATACAAATGCTTACTCTACTAATCAATAGTTGTTATTCACATTCACTATTATAAAATTCAATAATTTCTGTTATATCAGATTTTTTGAACTCTTTAGACTTTATTTTTTTCACTAGTTTACTACAATTGTTGAAAAATTTCGTAGCATTTTTCCTAAAAACCTTTTCGCCAAAAATCGAAAAATAGACATCAGACATGAAAACTGCCTGCTTATCATTTTCTTTTTTTAAATAAAAGAAATTTATATTGCGTCCAACACTATGTTGATTAGCTTGATTAATAACAGTCCCGTTACCAATATTTATTTTATTGTATGTGGTATAGTTAAAACTATTATTTCTCGAATAGATATAGTGATTAATAACGCCTTTGTAAATTAATCTTGCGAAAAATTCTTTTTGCTTTTTCTTCTTTTTAACATATATATGATGATATTCTTCTTTTCCTTCTTTATGGTATAGAATTACTTTATCAATATTAGTGATGCCGATTTTTTTGTATTTCCCTTTTTTTTCTTTACAAAAACTGATGTCGTCGTATTTAACGCCCCTTGAAAATCCTTCAATAGAATCTCCACTTTTATAAAATAAAATTGTTTTAATTTTTTGTGCATTACTAATTGGACTTATTAAAAATACAATTATTAATAGTACTCTTTTCATATAGAATAATTTATCACAAATGCACACTAAATGCAATGACGTTTTGGGTTTAAATTCACCTTAAAAATTATACCCCAACGACAATCCCAAATGTGGTAGAAATCCAAAAATTTCTAAAAATTCAATTTCGGGTATATCACTATCAATATTTAAACTTCCTCCACCGAATACAATTCCCAGAGTAACTTTAGAATCAAAAACCCATTGATACCCTGTACCCAATCCAAAAGAGGATATGTTAGTTTTTAAATCCTTATCATCTTTTGTCATGAAGCTATTGTAATACGGTCCTATATGCCATCCTTCCATTAAATCTTTATTAGAAGAAAAGTAATACCTGCCTTCAACATAAAATCCAAATCCATTAGATTTTGAGTTGTTAGAATTTACTGTTGTTGTAATTGATGAAATCCCCACTTGTCCAATTATTGAAAAATGGTTAGAAAGGGAGCGTTCAAATTGAACACCAGCATTTCCAACAATTCCTGAGGCTTTTACAATATTTTCTTGAGCTGAGAGCCCGTTAAACGTTAATGTGATTACACATACTAAAATCATTTTTTTAATCATTGTTCTTGTTTTAAATTATTTATAACTACACATTGACACCCAACTCTGATAGTCTCCAATAATGGACGCGCACAGGGATGCATTCAATGTTACTAATAGTAAAAATAATATCTTACGACTGGTTAGATCGCTTCTGAAGATTTAGACTTGGGTCTGAATCAGTGATAAAATTATAAAAAAAAATAGGGATAGCCAAATAAATGAGTGTTTTTAACAACATCAAGCTGCAAGGGGTGTCTTAAAATTTTAGCTGAAAACTCATGTTTAGAGTTCTTGCGATTGAAAATTTATTAAGTTCTCTTAATTTAAAAGAAGCACTGTCTATATCCAGTATAATTCTGTGATACCTAGAAATATTATTGCTTTTATTAAACACATTTAGCAAAGAAACTCCGATAGTACTCTCGAGTGTTTTAGAAATTTTAAACTTATAGGATGAGGATACATCAAATCGGTTGTAGTTGTCCAGTCGCGCACTGTTAATATCGCCATAATTAATCTGAATATTATCAGCATTGTCACCAATCAAGCCCAGTGCGGGCGTATAGGGTCTTGGAGTTTTAAATCGCCAACCAGCTGAAAATTCTAAATCATTTAATTTGAAGGTTTGTACAATTGTTAAATACTGTCTGATGTCAAAATTCCCTTGAAAATCAGCACCGCTATTTAAATCTTTAAATTGAAACGTATTATCTGTGAGTGCGTAGCTTACGAGTGTAGAAAAATTATTCAACTCTTTTTTAACCATTAACTCGAATCCTTTTGTTTCGCTTTTCCCTGTAGAAAAATCAGCAACTTCTCTGTTAAATCCTTTTGTTAAAGAGGTGATTCCGTTACTTTGTTTGATATATGCAGCAACATCTATGTACCAATCATGTTTTTTAAAGATGGCAGAAACCGAGGCTTGTTTGTTTTCTAAAACAGGAATTTCGGAGCTATTGGACAATGCCCAAACTTGATTTTCTAAACCAAAATTTTGTGTTTCAAATTCAACGATCTGACTTACAAATTGATTTGTTTTCTCTAAAGACAACTGTACACTAAGATTGTTATTGATGCTTAGGTTTGCATTTAAATTTGGTTGAAAATAAATGGTTTTCAAAGTGGAGAAATACGTAGTCCGTAACCCTGTATGTATTGAAAATTGCTTGTTTTTAAAACGATATTCATTAAACAAGGAATGTGTGTAGTTTTTGCTATTCAGAGATTCTAAGGTATAATCATCATCAAAAATAACATCTGAGAGACGGCCAATTGTGTAGCTAATATCATTGATGATAAGATCGTAACCGGTCATGATCGAATGGTTCTTATTAAATTTATAATCTACATCTAATGATAGGTTTGTGTCATTTGTTTTATTTTTCTTAACCGTTTCATAACTAAAAAATGCATCCAAGAGTTCTTCGCCACTATAACTAAAATCATAACTTGAAAAACTTGCAGATAGTTTTGATTTGAATTTTTCAGTCCAATTTGTCGTGTAATTTATATTGAGGCCTAAATTTTCAATAGTTAATTGGTCTATGGTAAATTGATTGATTTCTTTAAATTGAGATTTAAAATTCAAATTATTATTGGAGTAGATGGAGCTAAATTTTAGTTCACTTTTTGGAGAAAGTTTAAATAGGCCTGATAAGGTATAATCTTCAAAATAATAGGTGTTGTTTTTTTTAGATTGTTCCGTGTCAAATACTGCATTTTGATCTGTTATTTTTGTATTTTGAAAGACATAATCTGAATAGCTGTCAAAAGTAATAGTTTTTAAAGCATCTGAAAAAGAGCGTCTTGCCGACATTTGAATTCCAAGTTTTTTACTCACAGGTATTTTTAAAAAAGCATTGGTGTAAATCATATTTATTCCGACACCTCCTTTTATTTTTTTTGGAATCGTGGTGTCTGTTCTTATGTCAATCACACCTGAAAGATGACTTCTATATTTTGAAGGACTTGCGTTTTTAAAGATTACCACATCGTCTATGATGTTGGTGTTAAAAGCTGAAAGCATTCCAAAAAAATGATCGTAATGGTATATTTTAATGCCATCAAAAACAATGAGGTTTTGATCTGGAGTACTACCTCTAATATTCAATCCTGTTGCGGTTTCGTCGGGACTTTGGATCCCGGGAATAAGTTGCGCACTTTGTAAAACATCGGCCTCAATCAACCCTGGTAGAATTTGGGTTTTCCTTGGCTTCACATTTATAGACCCATCCTTGTTTTTTGTAAATCCTGTGGTTAGATAATTTTGAATAGTCACTTCATTCAGTGTGATGGCTTTTTCTGTTAGGAAGATTTCTTTACAGTTCTTTTTAAATTCTGAAACACTTAGGACAAGTGTTTTGTAGCCCAATCGTTGGAATTTAATTCGAGTTGTATTTTTTAAATTAAATAACTCAAAATAGCCATTCGTTTGAGAAGTATAATTTTTAGTTCTTTTGAGGGGAGCTATTGTAACATCTGTTATTGGCAATCTGTTTTTAGCATCAAAAATATATCCGCAAATACTGAATTGTTGTTGGGTTTGTGTTGTTTTTAAGATAAAATTATTAACACCAATCTCCTGAAATATAAGAGCCGTTTGTGATTCAATACTATTTAAATTACGAACGAGTGATGTGGAGTCAATCGTGATTGTAACTTTTTCGTTTTCAATTAATTTTGATGGATATGAAAACCGCGCTTCAAACTGTTTTTGAAGCCTGTTTAGAACCATTTCTAATGGTTGATTTGTGTACTTTTGATTTAAATTTTCCTGTGCGGGTAAGTTGTTGAAAACAAAAATAAATACTAAAAAAAATAGATATTGTTTCATTTAATACACGGCAAGAATAACGTTGTTTTTATTAAAAACGTAACCAATATTCATTGCTTCAAGGACTGTTTTTAACGCTAAGTTTTTATCATCATTAATAAAACTTCCTGTAAACCGTTGGTTTAAATAGTTGTTTTTGTTTTTTATCGTAATCTCAAATTGATTTTCTAAGCTTGTAAATACGCTAGATAGAGGCGCATTGTAAAAAGTGCTTTCGTGGTTTAGCCAAGAACGGTCTGTAGTTTTAAAAGTCCACTTCTCTTCAGAAGCATCAATAATTCTATAGGCGTTTCCGGAGGTTAAAACAGCGGTGTTTGTAGCATCAGAAACCCTTACTTTTCCTGTATAACATTTAACTTCAAGGGAATTAGCATCACTATTTACGTTAAATTGAGTTCCTAAAACGGCTACGTTTCCTTTTGAAGTTTTTACAGTAAATAGGGAGCCTTTTTTAACTTTAAAATAAGCTTCACCATCCAATTCTAAAGTTCTGTTTTCATTCTTCCAATCTGTTGTATTGAATTCAATTTTTGAATTGGCATTTAAAATGGCTTCAGACCCATCTGGAAGCACCACTGATAATTGCGTACCATAATCAGACTGATGTGTGGTAGTACCTGTATTTAAACCATAAAACATACCAAAAAGCAATACGATAGACGCTGCGATTCCTGTCGCCCAATTGTAATACAAGGGTCTTACTTTAGCTTTATCGACTGTTTGATTTGAAACAGCCTTCCAAGCTTTCGCTTTATCATAGGGAGGCGTTTCTAGATGATTCGCATAGGTTGATATCTTTTCATAAGAATGATAGGCTTCAGAGGCTTTAAAGTCCTGAGCTTCTTTAGATGTTAAATCATCAGTTAACCATCTGGCTAACAATGTATCTTTATTTCTAGTTTCCATAAATGTCGTTACTGTATTATAAACAACTGTTTAGCTGAACACCCTACTTTTTAAATATTTCCTATTTTTTCTCTCAAGACAACTAATGCATTATGCATCCTTTTCTCAACCGCTTTTACAGATAAATTCAGCAATGCTGCGATTTCTTTATAGGTCATTTTATCAATCCTATTTAACAAAAACACTTCTCTTTGTTTTTCTGGTAAAATAGCAATCGCATCTTGAAGTTTTTTCATAAATTCTTTTTCTTCATATATAAATTCGGGACTTTCATTATTCACTTCAGATCCTTTAAACTTACTATAGTTTAACACTACTTTTTGATGTTTTACAGTATTCAAAAAATTATTATTAGCAATCCTTTTTAGATAAAATAAGGCTTCGTCATAATTAACTTTTTCACAGTGATTCCATAAACTTATAAAGGCTTCCTGTACCATATCTTCCGCTAAATTAAAATCGCCACATTTGTAATAAATATAGTTTCTTAAAAGCGTTGAATGCGTATTGAAGAGCATCTCAAAATGTTTCGATTCACAGACCGATTTGTTGTTTTTTGTCATTTCAATTTGGCGGTACTAAATTAAAAACCAAAATTAAACAAAAAATATTTAGCAAGTAAAATACTGTTTAATAGTATTTTATAAAATAATTTTAAAATAAAGTAGGGTTGTTCCTAATTTGGTTGTTTATAATTCATAACGGTGTATTAAGTTGCACACAAACTATTTAAACCTAAATTATTAAATATGAAAAATTTATTAAAATTATCACTTGTTTTTTTGTTGATATTAAGTTCATGTAGCAAAGACAACGACGAGATCACACCAGAAGTTAAAGAGGAAGGTGTTTCTACGGAATTAATTACAAACTTAACAAATAGTGCGTTCAGTGCTAGAACTTCGAATCAAGAATCTGATTATCTGGAAGACGGAGAGTGTTTTGTCATCAACTATCCTTACTCTATTTCGGATGGACAAACGAGTACAACGGTTAATAGTGATGAAGAATTAGAAGCTTATTTATCAAGTTTAACAGGAAATTCAGCAATCTCTATTGAGGTCCCTTTTGATGTTACTTTAGCTGATGGCACTCAACAAACCATTACGACTTTCGATGAGTTTTTTATGTTAATAGATTCATGTTATGGTGGTGACCAAGGTCCTTCTGATTCATGTTTTGAACTGGATTTTCCCCTAACAGCTCATGATTCTGATGGAAATGAAGTGACTGTTAATTCTGAACAAGAATTATTTTCTTTTGAGTTTACAGGATTTGTATATCCTATTTCTGTAACTTTAACAGATGGAACTCAAGTGACTGTAAACAACTCCCAAGACTTTGACGCTCTTTATAATGACTGTTATGGCATCGAAGATTGTGATGACTGTGATTATGTATGTTTTGAAATCGTATTCCCATTCTCTTTTGTTGTAAATGATGGTAATTTAGAAACCATAAATGATTACGATGATCTTTGGGACTTTTTAAGCGGTCTTACTGAGGATGATACGTTTGTGATTTCTTATCCTATTACAGTGGAGTTTGAAGATGGATCTCAGCAATCAGTTAATAGTGATGAAGAACTTGTTGCTTTATATGAGGATTGTGAGTAAAAATATTGGCAAGTATATTTAATTTCATAAAATAGCTTGGATCATTTGATCCAAGCTATTTTTGTTAAGTGAAACATAAAAATCATTTTTTTTATTATGTGTGTCTTACAATTAAATATTTATTAAATTGCTGATTATTAAAAATTAATTAACCATAAACTTTTAAGAATGAAATATTTATTAAAATTATCACTTGTTTTTTTGCTTCTATTTAGTGCTTGTAGCAAAGACAATAATGAAGAGGTTATAGCTGAAGAGATTGAAGAAGGTGTTTCTACTGAATTAATGACAAACTTATTTAATAGCGCCAGAACAGCTACAACTTCAAACCAAGAATCTGATTATGTTGAAGAAGGAGAGTGTTTTATCATCAACTATCCTTACACTGTTTCCGATGGAGAAACCAGTACGACCTTCAATAGTGATGAAGATGTAGAAGCTTTCTTAGAAAACTTAACAAATGAATCAGAAGTTTATATTGAAGTGCCTTTTGATGTTACCATGTCGGACGGAACTCAGCAAACCATTTCTTCGTACGAAGAGTTAGAAATGTTATTAGATGATTGTTATGATTTTGATCATGACGACGATGATGATTATAACGATGAATGTTTTGAACTGAATTACCCTCTAACCGCTCTTGATTATGACGGAAATGAAGTCGTTGTAAATTCTGAACAAGATTTGTATAATTTTGAATTTGTAGGATTTGTATATCCAATCTCAGTGACTTTAACGGATGGAACTCAGGCAACTGTAAACAGTCCTCAAGAATTTGATACACTTTATAACGATTGTTATGACATTGAAGATTGTGATGACTGTGAAGAGCAATGTTTTGAAATTGTATTTCCATTCTCTTTGGTTTCAGGCAACGGAACTGTAGAAACCTTTAATGGTTACGATGGACTTATGGAGTTTTTAAGTCAGCTTACAGAACAAGATTCTTTCATAATTTCTTACCCAATTACAGTAGAGTTTGAAGATGGTTCTCAACAAACTGCTAACAGTGACGAAGAGCTTGACGCTCTCTATGAAAGTTGTGAGTAAGTAATAATATTTTACAGTTTAAACAAAGTAGCTTGGGTCTTTTGATTCAAGCTATTTTTTTTGGAGGGGTGTGGTAGTGTAGTGGTTTTATTAGCTTAATTTTTAATCCTCCAAATAATCCACCAAAAGCGCCACCACATAGCTATAACTCTCAATGCCTTTGACTTGGTTGTTTGCCTTTAAGAAATGGCTGTAAAACTTTTTGAAAATAGGTTCCAGAGGGTTGTTATAAGCACTCCAGAAGTCAAACGCTTCCTGATAATCTTCTAAGATACCAGGGTTGATCGTGCATAAAACAGAGTCGTAGGCATCCGGATCCCTTTTAGATAATTCTATTAAACAATAGCGCAACGCAAATTTATAACCTGCATAGTTGAAATAGGGGTCTTCATTATGGATGCTCGCCAAAAATCCAATAAAATTAGCTTCGTTCTCTGCCGCATAGCCCAACTGATGCGCTTGTTCGTGCGCAATCGTAGTCGGCATAGAATTGGCAGGCATTACAGCATTGATGTGCGCTTCTAGCGTCAATGGGTTCACATAGCCACTAAACCCCATATACGTCAAGGGCGTACTAAATAGTGATTTCTTACTGTTTTTGCCGTCGTGTTTAAAATTTGGATACACCTTTTCTAATTGAGAATAACCCGTTTGACTGATTTCAGTCAGTTCAGAAAATGCATAGGGGAGGGTCGTTTTTAATAAAGAATCTTGTGTGATCGCAAAGTGCAGTGCATTCGTTTTTAAAACCAGTTGGTTGGTAACCGATTTTAATTGAGCCGTGGTATATTTTGGATTTAAATTGAGTGTCGTATGTAAAGGCACTCGGTAATAATTAAACCCCCAACACAAATGAAACATGAAATAGAGAAGGGACACAAAAGATAACACATCCAAACCCCACGCTTTGGGATCTGTTCTGAGACGTTTCCAATTGACAATCGCCCAACGAATCACATAAACAATCAAGGCGATGTACAACAGATCGCCCACAGAAAAGGGAATCCATTTAAAAGCTGTGTTTAGTAGTTTTGAGAGTGCAGGAAAAATACCCATACTATAATAGGCCTCGATAAATTCAGGATACTGCTTCGCTACTTTTAGAAGAAAGTATTGAGGCAGCAAACTCAACGCAAGAATGATTTTCCCTTTTTTAGACATCACTCAAAAGTAATAATTTTAATTTATGATCGGGAAGGAATCCGTACCTTTGTGCAACAAAAAAATATATCTATTATGAGCCAAGACATTCGTAAACTGGAACCCAAAGCAGTTTGGAACAAATTTGCAGATTTGAATGCCGTGCCCCGTCCTTCTAAAAAAGAAGAACGCGTCATTGCATTTATGAAAGATTTTGGGAAAAATCTAAACCTTGAAACCGTAGAAGATACGGTAGGGAATGTGATCATCAAAAAACCAGCCACAGCAGGCATGGAAGACCGAAAAGCCATTGTCATGCAATCACATTTAGATATGGTACATCAGAAAAACAGTGATACTGATTTTGATTTTTTAACCCAAGGTATTGAGATGATTGTTGATGGGGATTGGGTCAAAGCAAATGGAACGACTCTAGGAGCCGATAACGGCTTAGGCGTCGCAACCATTATGGCAATTTTAGAAAGTACCGACATTCCACACCCTGCTATTGAAGCCTTGTTTACGATTGATGAAGAAACTGGCATGACAGGTGCGATGGGTCTAAAAGGAGGCTTGTTAAAAGGAGAAATTCTTTTAAACCTAGATACCGAAGATGATGACGAAATTGGCGTGGGCTGTGCCGGAGGCATTGATGTCACCGCCGTAGGGACGTATAACGAAGAACCAACTCCTGAAACCAAAATAGGCTATTCCATAGAAGTTAAAGGATTGCAAGGGGGACATTCAGGGATGGATATTCATAAAGGGTTTGGGAATGCCAATAAAATAATGAACCGTTTGTTATTTGATGCCTTTGAAAATTTCGGATTGCGAATATCTGAAATTGATGGTGGAAGTTTACGCAACGCGATTCCTAGGGAGAGCAAAGCAATTGTGTCGATAGACCTAGTACAAGAAGATGCTTTTAAGTACGAAATGGGCCTACAAGTTGAAGCGATTCAGACAGAACTCAAAACAATGGAACCAGATTTAACGGTTGAGTTTACTAAAATTGACACGCCAAAAGTGATGATGGACTTGGGTGTTCAAGAAGGGTTAACAAGGGCTATTTATGCTGCGTGGAATGGCGTGTACCGCATGAGTCCCGACATTCCTGAATTGGTAGAAACATCTAATAATATTGCCCGTGTCATTATCAAAGGAGGAAATGTCAAAATAGGCTGCCTCACACGTTCTTCTGTGGAATCCTCTAAAATGGATTTAGCAATGATGTTGCGTGCAACCTTTGAGCTTATTGGCTGCGAGGTAGAGCTTTCAGGGGATTACCCAGGTTGGGAACCCGATATGGATTCATCTATTTTGAAAGTATTGAGATCTTTATACGAAAAACTATACAACGAAAAACCACATGTAGCGGCCTGTCATGCCGGTTTAGAATGCGGTCTTTTAGGAACGAATTATCCCGATATGGAAATGATCAGTTTTGGACCGAATATCAGAGGGGCGCATTCTCCTGATGAACGCGCTCAGATTTCTTCTGTTCAGAAATTTTGGGTCTTTGTTTTAGAGATTTTAAAAGAGATTCCAAAAGTATAACACTCATTTTACCCCATAAAAGAGGTCGTCTAAAAAGTAGAATTTCTGTCATTCTGAACTTGTTTCAGAATCTGAAATGAACCTGCCTACCGTCAGGCAGAATTTTCTGACGGTAGGCAGGTTCAGATTGACAAAGCAGAGTCTTTTTAAACAGCCTCTTTTGTTTTATTGTAATTGAAAATTATTCAGCAATTTCTAGCATTTCAATAATAAACATTAAATCTGTATTTGGTTGGATCGGTCCACGCCCTTTTTCTCCGTAAGCAAGATAAGAAGGAAGGTATAAGAATGTTTTGTCTCCTACAGACATATCAAACACACCTTCTTTGAAACCGGGTATCATTTGCGCTTCTGGATCAATTTTCATGGGCATCGCGCTATAAGCACCTTGTTGTTCTTTTCGGATGTCATATGTGCCACATTTTTCATCCACTGTTTTAATGTTAGTTCCAAATAATTTACCATCCGTAAAATAGCCTTCATAATTAAGCTTAACTGTGTTGCCAGTTTTTGGTTTAACTCCGTTGCCTTTTGTGATGTTGTAAACGAGTAATCCAGAAGTTTGCTGTGTTGCTTTGCTCTTATAAATATTTAATACAGGAACCATTTCTTTGGCAGCCATCTCCATTTTTTCTTCCGCAATTTTTTTAGCTTCTTCCGCTTTTTGCTTTGCGTCTTCAAGTTTTTGTAAACGTTTTTCTTCTAACAAAGGAAGCTCTGTGTTCCATGTGTCCACAGCATCAAATCCTTTGGCGCTCATTCCTTGACGAATGATGTTCAATTTTAATATTTTAACGTCTTCCAAAGGCTTGTTAGATCCCGGAGTGACTTTAACGTTAGAGATGGTATCAACAACTGAGAAGCCTTTAACCACTTCTCCAAAAACAGAATGTCTATTATCAAGGTGTGGAGTTGGTTTTTCGGTAATAAAAAACTGGCTACCGTTGGTGGCAGGTCCAGAATTGGCCATGGACAGAATCCCTGGTTTGTCATGTTTTAGACTTTCGTCAAATTCATCTCCAAATTTGAATCCTGGGCTTCCAGAACCAGTCGCAGTGGGGTCGCCACCTTGAATCATAAAGTTGTCAATCACTCTGTGAAAAACAGTCCCATCATAATAGGGCTTCCCTTTTAAAGAATCGGGCAACATAGGGTGAGTCCCATCAGCAAGACCTACAAAATTAGCAACTGTTAATGGCACTTTGTCATAAAACAACTGTATAATGATCGTGTCTTTAGACGTTACAAATTCGGCAAACATACCATCGCCTAAATCTGGATATTGTTCTTGGCAACTGGTGGAACTAATCAGCAATCCTGCTGCAAATAATTGGATAAATACTTTTGTGAATTTCATTTTTTTGAATTTTTATTGGGTTTTAAATAGATTATAGTGTGTTAGTTATTGGTGAGTTTTAATAAAGAAACGTCGCAAACGAGCGGTACATTGCTACCGATTTTCTCCTCATCTCCATAGTAGCCATATGCTTTTTGAGATGGAAATAGAAAAGTAATCGATTCGCCTTCTTTCATGAGTTTTAAACCTTCTCTCAATCCAGAAAATAATTCTTGTTGGTCGATATAATAGCTTTGTGTTTCTAGTTCTTTTACGGGATAAATGACTTGTCTCTCTAAAGTTTTAAGTGCATAGGTGTACTGTACTAAATCGCCAAACTTAGGGGTTTGCGTATTCGTTTCTATTTTAGTGTTGTAGGCATACCAAAACCCATATTCTGAAGATTGAAAAGGTTTGTCAGAGTCTGTAATGAAAGCCTCAATCTGCGCATATTCTCTATTGTTCAATTGCTTGTTACGTTCAATCGAGGCGTCAATAAACGAGCCTGAATTGTTTGAGATGGGACGTCTCGCTTCCGAAGGTTTACAGCTAGTAAAGATTGAAATAGTGAATATGAATATCAAAAGGTGCTTCATGAATTTAGTTCCGATTTATAGTCAGACAATATACTAATAAATTTTGCAATGGTATCTTCAAGATTGAGGTTGCTACGTCCGCCAGACGCATTCTTGTGTCCACCTCCGTTAAAATGTGTTCTTGCGAAAGCATTTACATCAAAAGGACCCTTAGATCGAAATGAGATTTTAATGATACTTTCTTCACGGTGTTCAATAAATATGACGGCAAATTTAGCACCTTTCAGCGACAAGCCATAATTCACCAAGCCTTCCGTATCTCCTTTTTGAAAATCATGCGCATCCAATTCCTTATTGGTTAAACTGATATAAGAAGTGTGGAATTCTTCTAAAAATCTTAAATTATTTAAGGCACAGCCCATAAGTTGGAGACGACCTAAACTATTGGTATCATACACCGCGTTGTGAATGTTTGATTTCTCAACCCCAACGTCAATTAAATGTGCAATCACTCGGTGGGTAGTACTCGTGGTTAGCGGAAATCGGAACGAAGCAGTATCGGTCATAATACCTGTATATAATGCTTCTCCAATAGCGACATCTATCAGCTCTAAATCACCCATCATTTCGATAAAATGATACACCATTTCGCAAGTCGAACACATACTCACGTCAGAATAGACATAGGTCGCATAATCATCCGGTTGTTGGTGATGATCAATCATAATTTTAATGGCACTTGAATTTTCAATAGGCGTACCCATCGCACCACATCGGTGTAGTGCATTGAAGTCTAAAGTAAAAATAAGATCAGCTTCGGAAATGAGTGCCTCAGAAGCAATAGTGTCTTCTTCATATATAAGAACCTCTTTGGTTCCTGAAATCCATTTCAAAAACTCTGGGTAGTCATTGGGCGCAATCACGGTTGCCGAATGTCCTAATTTTTTAAGGTAATGTAACAATCCTAAAGTGGAGCCCATAGCGTCTCCATCTGGATTTTTATGAGGGACAATGACCACTTTTTTAGGTGTGGATAATATTTTTTTAAGGTCTAAAATTTCTGCTGTATTCATAGCGTGCAAAGATACAATTTTTTAAAATAGTTGGAAGCTCAATTATTTGTAGAAAAACCTTATTTTTGCACAAAATTTATACAAAGACCATGGTAACTAACAAAACGTTTACAATGCTTAAGCCCGATTCTGTTGAAAAAGGGAATATAGGTGGAATCGTAGAAAAAATCACAGCTTCAGGTTTCAGAATCGTAGCGATGAAATTAACACAACTTACAAAGGCAGATGCCGAAGCTTTTTATGCCGTTCATAGTGAGCGTCCATTTTATGGCGAACTGGTAACTTACATGACGCGTGGCCCTATTGTGGCGGCAATTCTTGAAAAGGAAAATGCAGTAGAAGATTTCAGAACTTTAATTGGTGCAACAAATCCAGCAGAAGCTGTAGAAGGAACCATCCGTAATATGTTTGCAGATTCTATTAGCGAAAATGCAGTGCATGGAAGTGACAGTGATGAAAACGCTGCAATTGAAGGTGCTTTCCATTTTTCAGGAAGAGAGATGTTTTAAATACGTTCAATAAAATATTTTAAAAGCTGCAATTCTATTGTGGCTTTTTTTATACCCAATACTACCTTAAAATTAATTTTGTGATGAGGTTTTTCCCAAGAGATTCGTTCAGCATACTAATGATTTTGTCTTTTCCATAGCTCAATTCCTCTCTTAAAACAGAAGAGCTTAGCTCTACATAGAGCGTGTCTTTATGAAGTTTCACGCTGTTGGTGTAGTTATTGACGCCGTTGCCCATCATATCTGCCCAGGCAGCTTCCACGTTCACTTTGTCCAACCCTTTTTCGAGTTTATTTTCTTTCACAAAGGACTTCATTAAATCATCAATTTTGAAAGGATCGTTTTGGCGTTTACTCATTCATCAAAAATTAAAGGTTCATAAGGTTTGTAAGTATATATAAATCCGTCGGAATTGGAGGTCACTAAACTTGCCGAGTTGGCACGCATGATTTCTTCAGTGTAAGCAACGTCATTGTTATCGTAATGAATCCATAAACGACCGTCTGTTACAGAAAGGGTAAATTCAGATTGATGCTGAGAGATCTCAAAAGCACCATCAAATCGTGGAGTCACTTTTTTTCGATAGCCCGATAAGTCAGCATTCACTTTAAAGTAATCCACAGAACCACTCATTTTAAATTCTTTGACTTTTTTTTGATCCTTGGTAACGCTCACAATTTCCCAATAGCCTTCTACAAAAGGAATGTAAGTTGACACATCTGATTGGCAGCTACTCAGTAAAATAAAAAACGAAAGGGCTATAAGTTGTTTCACAGTTGAAATATTTGATACGATTGATGCACGCTTTTAATGGCTTTCTCGGTTCGGTCGGCATGGGTGTCCGAAATAAATAATTGTCCAAAATTCTCGTCATTTACCAATTGAATAATTTGAGCCACCCGTTGTTCGTCAAGTTTGTCAAAAACATCATCCAGTAGGAGTAGGGGAGTCTCACCACTTTGCGCTTTGATAAAATCAAATTGTGCCAGTTTCAAAGCAATTAAAAATGATTTTTGCTGTCCTTGACTTCCGAATTTTTTAATAGGATACCCTTTAATAGAAAAATCTAAATCGTCTTTATGAATTCCAACACTTGTATATTGTAGCATCCGATCCTTGTTGATGCTAGTTGCAAACAACTCCATTAAAGAGGAATCATTTAGCTGACTGTTGTATTGTAAGTCAACGTCTTCGCTGTTGTTACTAATTGCTTTATAGCGGTTTTTAAAGATGGGCGTAAAGACTTCTAAAAACGTTTTTCGCTTGTCGTAAATCTCACATCCATACTCGTTAAGTTGTTCATTATAAACATCTAACGAGTCTTTATTAAAGTTATTATTTAAGGCAAAATATTTTAACAACGCATTTCTTTGCGCCAGTATTTTAGAGTAATTTAATAAGGCTTCTAGATAGCTTTTGTCACTTTGAGAGATGACACCATCCATAAATTTCCGGCGGGTATCACTGCCTTCAGTAATCAAATCGCGATCGGTAGGCGATATAATCACTAAGGGTAAAAAACCAATATGATCGCTAAAACGATCGTATGCTTTTCCGTTTCGTTTGATGATTTTCTTCTGACCTCTTTTAAGAGAAACGATTATTTTTTCTTCGCGATCCTTCTTTTCATACAAACCATCGACCACAAAAAAATCTTCTTCATGGCGGATGTTTTGCGAGGCAATCGGGTTGAAATAACTTTTCCCAAAAGAGAGGTGGTAAATTGCGTCTAAAATATTCGTTTTTCCGACACCATTAGCGCCAACGAAACAATTGATTTTCGCATCAAATTCTACCGAAAAGGCATCGAAATTTTTGTAGTTTAATAAGTTTAATGATTTTAAAATCATGTGAAATTGGTCTATATTTTTTAATTATCTTCTTATGAGGCTTTTAAAAAGATGCTGCAAATTATTGAAAAATAACAAATAATTTGCCTTTTTTTTACGAATAAAAATTATATTTTTGAACCTCAATAATAATACGACCATGGCAACATATAAGAAACGAGGCGGAAAACCGTCAACGAAGACAGAAAAAGAGACTTCAATTGAAGATGGATCAACAACCGCTGAGGTTTTTAACACCCTCGACGAATCGGCATCACGTACTGAAGAATGGGTTATAAAAAATCAAAAATACATTTTTATCATCGTAGGTTTAGCAGCCGTATTGGTGTTGGGCTTTTTAGGGTTTGATAAATTTATTCAAGAACCAAAAGAAAGTGTTGCCACAAACGATATGTTTCAATCACAACAATATTTTGACCAAGCGGTCAATGGGACTTCTAAAGATTCTTTATTTACATTAGCACTGAATGGTGCAGATGGTAAATACGGTTTTTTAGATATCGCAGATGTATACAGCGGAACGAAAGCTGGAAATCTATCTAATTATTACGCTGGAATGGCATACTTAAACATGAAAGATTACACGAACGCTGTGACCTATTTGAATGCATTTTCATCTGAAGATGATGTTCTTGGACCGATAGCAAAAGGAGGTATTGGTGATGCATTTGTTCAATTAGAGCAATTGGATGATGCCTACGACTATTATGTACAAGCAGCACAACTTAAATCAAACGACTATACCACGCCTATGTATCTTTACAAAGCGGGGATGATTGGTTTGAAGTTGGGAAATAATGCGAAAGCATTAGGATTCTTTAATCAAATTAAATCGGACTTTCCAGAAAGCACCGAAGCTAAAGACATTGAGGTTTTTATCGGAAAAGCGGAAGCAGCGATAAACTAATCATGGCTACAGAAAACACTAACTTATCTAATTACGATGCAACAGCACTCCCAGACGCGACACTTTTGCGGTTTGGGATTGTTGTTTCTGAGTGGAACTCAACCATTACGGAAGGCTTGCTTAAAGGCGCTATAGATGCTTTATTAGATTGTGGTGCAGAAGAATCAAATATCAAAACTATTCACGTGCCAGGGAGCTTTGAGCTTATTTTTGGAGCTAAAAAAATGCAGCAACAACTTGTAGATGCTGTGATTGCTATTGGAAGTGTCATCAAAGGAGAAACGCAACACTTCGATTTTGTGTGTGATGGTGTAACGCAGGGCATCAAAGATTTAAATGTGCTTCATGAAGTGCCCGTTGTTTTTTGCGTTTTAACAGATAATAACCTCCAACAATCCATAGATCGCTCTGGGGGAGCACATGGCAATAAAGGTGTAGAAGCTGCCATCACTGCAATTAAGATGGCACATTTGAGTCATACCTTATAAAATCAACAACTGTTGATAATTTTTAGTGCAATTTGTTTTTGATTCTACAGATTTGAGTATTTTTGAAGAGTCTCAAAATACAAAGCAATTGATTCCTAGAAAACCCAGAAAATTTAAGTTAAGAACATCTACATCGACTTCCTCTAGAGATAACTCGACTTTAAATAAGGAACATTTTCGTCTGAAATCTACTAGAAAATCACGTGGTTTTTCATTAACTTGGCTTTTAATTGCATGCGTCCTTTTGTTGATTGGAATCTACATTTTAGACACTTTATAATGTTACGTCATGGGTATATTTAACACCAAAAAAAATAAGAGATATAATTACACACCTCGCTTTTATAAAAGTGAGCAAAGCCCTTTTGAGATTAAACATAAATTTGACGATCAACGTGTCACCATTGAAAAAACAAACCTCAAGGGCAAGTTTGTCAATGCAATAGACGATTTAAAAACAAACCCCAATACCGTAGCGAACAGAAGAGTTTCCATTATAATTTTAATTTTGATATTTGTGTTCCTTTGGATTATAGATTTTGATTTAAGTATATTTTTCTAGTAGATGGCAGATATAATTCAATTGTTACCCGATCACGTGGCAAATCAAATTGCAGCAGGAGAAGTTGTACAACGCCCCGCCTCTGTGGTGAAAGAACTCCTTGAAAATGCGATTGATGCAGGCGCCACCACCGTCAAGTTACTCGTAAAAAACGCAGGTAAAATATTGATTCAAGTCATTGACGACGGAAAAGGAATGAGTGTGACCGATGCACGGTTGAGTTTTGAACGGCATGCGACCTCTAAAATTAAAGTCGCCGACGATTTATTTAACCTCCATACAAAAGGATTTAGAGGTGAAGCTCTTGCGAGTATTGCTGCGATTGCACATGTGGAGATGAAAACCAAACAAGCTTCTGACGAATTAGGAACGCTTTTGTCGGTGGAAGGCAGTGTTTTCACGTCCCAAGAAGTGGTTGCAACGCCCAATGGCTCGTCTATTGCAGTTAAGAATTTGTTTTTTAACATTCCTGCAAGACGTAATTTTTTAAAATCCGATACTGTCGAGCTACGCCATATCATTGATGAATTTCACAGAGTGGTTTTGGCACATCCAACCATCAGTTTTTCCATGTACCACAATGGAAGCGATCTCTTTAATCTATTAAAAGGGAATTTCAGACAACGTATTGTCAGTACCTTTGGGGGGAAAATGAATGAGAAACTAGTCCCTGTTGAAGAAACAACAGAGGTTCTAACAATCTCTGGGTTTGTCGGAAAACCAGAGTATTCAAAGAAATCTAGAGGGGAGCAATTCTTTTTTGTGAACAACCGATTTATAAAGAGTCCGTATCTGAACCATGCTATCTCAGCAGCTTTTGAAGGGGTGCTTCAGCCTGGGAAACATCCCTGTTATTTTTTAAATTTAGAAGTGGACCCCAAAAGTATTGACATCAATATTCACCCCACAAAAACGGAAATTAAATTTGATGACGAACAAACCATCTATGCGATTTTAAGAGCCGCGGTCAAACACAGTTTGGGGCAATTCAGTATTGCGCCTGTACTTGATTTTGATCGTGATAAAAATTTAGATACCCCTTACGGCTTTGCGGGTGGACAAACGGCACTTCCAAAAGTTGAAGTCGATCGCGCTTTCAATCCATTTTCAAACTCCAATCAATCCGCAGCACCATCGTATTCCAAACCGGCAGGGAACGCTTGGGAAGGGTTGTATGTTGGGCTGGAATCCAAATCGAATACAGATAGTTTTAGTCAAGTCAACTATGAATCCGATGAAATGACCTCGTCTATTTTTGATGAGTCCACAGAGCGAAAGGCACAGAAAACATTTCAATTACACAATAAGTACATCATCAATACGATCAAGTCTGGGATGCTTGTCATCGATCAAAACAGAGCCCATGAACGTATTTTATATGAAGAATTTCTTCGTAAAACCACGGTGAATGAAGCGGTCAGTCAACAATTATTATTCCCCTTAGAACTCAAATTTTCAAACTCAGATAACACCATTTTAAAAGACCTTCAACAGGCTTTAGAAACGACTGGTTTTGTTTTTTCTTCTTTTACAGATGAAAATATTGAACTCACAGGAGTGCCCGTCGGCGTCAAAGAATCCGAAGTGCATATTGTATTCGAACAACTCATTCATGATATAGAACATGAAGTCCCCGATGTGAATTTTAGTGTCAGCGACTTATTGTCCAAGTCCCTCGCTAAAAGTCTGGCGATTAAAAATGGAAAAAAATTAGAACGAGAAGAACAAGAACACATCGTAAACACGTTGTTTTCTTGTAAAGAGCCCTCAATTTCACCCGCTAACAAAACAGTTTTCACAACCTTAAAGGTCGAAGAACTCGATAAAAAATTCAATTAATATGCGTCAAATAACCCCAACTGTTAAGCATCTTCTTATTGTCAACATCATCGTGTTTTTAGGAACTTACTTATTGGGAAATAAAGAGTTGTTCTATGGGTTATTAGCGCTTTACTATCCGTTGAGTGACTATTTTATGCCATGGCAAGTATTTACCCACATGTTTATGCATGGTGGTTTTCAGCATTTATTATTTAACATGCTTGCATTATGGATGTTTGGAACCGCAGTAGAACGCATCTTTGGTCAGCGAAAATTTTTAATTTTCTACCTCTCATCAGGTTTGGGTGCTGTGGCCTTGACTTTTTTGGTGTATTACATTCAAGTATATCCGATGTTAAGCGACTTAAAAGCATTGGGTTTTTCTTTTGATTTTATCAGAGAAGCATCCAGTTTAAATATTATAAGCGATCAAATGTTTAAAGGCGAAATTTTAGCGTCTAAGTTAGAACCCGTCATGTCTAGTTATGGTTATAGTTTGAATCAACTCAATGGAGATTCATTTCGAATGTTGTTTGATTTAAACGTTAAAAGTAATGGATCCATGGTTGGAGCGTCAGGTGCTATTATGGGCGTTTTGGTCGCGTTTGGAATGCTTAACCCGAATGCGGAGTTGATGATGCTCTTTTTACCAATCCCAATCAAAGCAAAATATTTCATCCCTGGAATTATCGCTCTAGACTTGTTTTCAGCTTTTACAGGCGTGTCTATTTTTAGTCCTAGCAATACCGCTTATATTGCCCACATCGGAGGGGCGGTCACTGGCTTTTTGCTGATGTATTTCTGGAAAAAAAATCAATTCGATAAATACCGTTGGAATTAATGACAAACCTAAATCAAGATATCAGAGAAAAATTATCAAGACTCAATGTATTTGAAAAAATCATTGTCGCAAATGTGCTTGTGTTTCTAGTTAGTTTTATTGCTTTAAGACTTCAAGGGAGTGGCGCAAATTTAGAATGGCTCTCGCTTTCAAAATCATTTTCGGAAGTCCTTTCAAAACCGTGGACTTTATTAACGTATGGCTTTACTCATTATAGTTTTGTCCATTTATTCTTCAATATGATTGTCTTGTATTTCTTTGGACGCTCGTTTTCAAATTTATTTAAACAAGATATTTCACTTAAAGTATATGTACTGGGCATCCTGTCAGGAGGTTTTGCTTTTGTATTGTTGTATAATCTATTTCCGACCGGCATTTTAAATACGGTAGGGCCTTTAGTTGGTGCTTCTGCGGGGGTACGCGCAGTAATTATTTTTTTATGTGCCTATTTACCTAACAAAGAAGTACGGTTTTTCACCTTTCAATTTCCATTAAAATACATAGGTATCGCGATGGTTTTGTTTGACATTCCGGGTTTATTATCTCAAAACTCAGGTGGTTCGGTCGCACATTTTGGAGGGTATGTGTTAGGCTATTTTTATGCAACGCAATTTCAAAAGGGTACTGATATTGGGGAGTTTATTGATCGTATGATCGCCTATTTCTCTAGGTCAACGGCACCGCTAAAAACGGTTCACAAAAAGAAGAAAAAAGATTCTTATGCTGGTAAGAAAAAAGAAGAGTTTGAACGTTTTACGCATCAAAAACAAATTGATCTTATTTTAGATAAAATCGGTAAAAGTGGCTACGAAAGTTTAACCCAAGCAGAAAAGGATTTTTTATTCCGAGCTGGAAAATAGAGAGATTTGAAAAACTTAAACCTTCTTAATAAGTTTATATTTCTGATAAATTCAGTGCTTGCGCTCTTGTTGCTCTTATCTTATGGCTTGTCTTATGTACCCCCAAAATCGTACGCGCTGATATCCACCCTTAGTTTGTCCGTTCCTTTATTGATTGTTTTGAATATACTTTTTACGGTCTATTGGCTTATCAAACTAAAAAAACAAGTCCTTCTATCGTTGTTAGTACTTGCTGTTGGGTATAATCACATTTTGTCTTTTTACAAGTTTTCATCGGAGTCAACTCCAAAATCAGAAGACACGTTTACTCTGATGAGCTATAATGTACGGTTGTTCAACTTGTATGACTGGATTGATGATAAAACCATTTCCACTAAAATTCAGAAGTTTATTTCAGAGGAATCTCCTAATATCTTGTGTTTTCAAGAGTATGATTCAAGTACAGATTTAGATTTTAAAGCCTACCGCTATAAGCACCAAACCAATCCGGCAAAAAATAACAAATCAGAACTCGCTATTTTGTCAACCTATAAAATTATAGATTCTGGTTTTATTAATTTCCCGAATTCTGCAAACAGTGCAATTTATGCAGATATACTGATTAAATCAGATACGCTACGCGTATATAATGTCCATCTTCAGTCGTCTGGAATCGATGCCAATGTAGATGTAGAGTCTCTTGATAAAGAGCAATCAAACAAGCTCCTCAATCGCTTAGAGATCACTTTTAAAGCACAACAATTCCAAGCTGAACGGGTTGCAAATCATGTAGCCAAGTCGCCCTACAAAGTGCTGATGTGTGGGGATTTTAACAATACTGTCTTTTCGTATGTGTATCGAATTTTAAAAGGGGATTTATTAGATGCTTTTGAGACTTCGGGAACTGGATTTGGCAGTACTTTTGATTTCAAATATTTTCCTGTTCGAATTGATTTTATCTTAGCAGATCAAAGCTTCAAGGTCGGAACATTCAAAAATTATTCGGTTCCTTATTCCGATCATTTTCCAATTTTCACGGAACTGACGTTACATAAATAAACAATCGCAGTAATCGGCGAGAATATGAATACAAAGTCCTATTCCAATCAAACGCGTTTTTGAGGGGACTAATAAACAGAGATACACTCCAATTGCGACGTAGGAGTGAAGCGGGTGAAAATCGATGCTACATCTATGAGGGTCAAAGAGGCGTGTGGCTAGTAAATGATCGAGGTCAATGACAAAAGCACTCAAAAAAATGACATAGGATTTTATCCAATCTTTTCTATAAAATAATACTGCGACCCCTAAGGGAGCGATCAAATGAATGCCATAATGGATGAGCCCTTGAATCATATCCTAAAAAGTGATCGGATGATTTTTTAAATAACTCAAAGCGTTGGGGCCTTCGTTGAATAACAAATCTAAGATGCTCAAATTGTTTATAAATCCATGTTTCTCTTGAAAGACTTGAATATAAGTGGTCGTGTCAATTTTAGATTCTTTTCGCGCGTTCACTAAAAACCGATAGTCTGATTCTGTATTGGTTTTTAAAAACTGATCAGAATTGGATACAACAGGGTCCAAACCCAAACAGCTATTAATGACAGCAATGCATTCTAAATTGAAATCTAAAAGAAACTCCTTTGGTGTGTTAAATAGCTCTTTAAATTCATCCTCATAAAATTCAAAAAAAGGAGAGGTTTTATACGCACTCTCAATAGATTTCCAATGTATGGATTGCCATTTAGAAGTGTTGTCAATCTCTATTTCTTCCGTGTTCTGTCTGTTTTTCTGAGAATATTGAACAGGGATATTAAGACTCAGTTTTCCATTTGCACCATAAATATAACATCGGTTTCTATAGGTTTGTTTCTGATAAGAATCGCATATTTCAAATACGAGTTCGTCTGATTGTGCCATCACTATATAAGAAGCAATGTTTGGGAAATACGCTGGATAAAGAAGCACCATTCAAATGTATTAGACCGTTGTATTTTTTCTTTTACGCCATTTACTGTATCCAATCCATCCTGCTAATAAGAATAAGAAGGGAATAAAGTAAGAAGTGCGTTCTCCATCAGCATGAACGGTTGAGAACAGCCGATCCCAACGTATCTTATTGAAGCCTTTTCCATTGGTATTCCAACTCATCCAAATAAACACAGGTTTTCCTACAACGTGGTTAAAAGGTACAAACCCCCAAGCACGGGCGTCAATGGAATTGTGACGATTGTCACCCATCATCCAATAGTAGTTTTGTTTGAAGGTATATGAATTAGAAAGTTGTCCGTTTATAAAAATCTGATTGCCTTTTGTAGAGACTGTATTTCCTTCGTATTCTGTGAGGAGACGTTTGTAAACAGGTAGATTTTTTAAAGTAAGCTCCATTGTTTTTCCTTCTTCGGGAATATAGAGTGGACCATAAAAATCACGGTTCCATTCATAACTTGGATCTTGAGGGAACAAGCCAGTGTCTGCTTTTCCTTTTGGTTCTATAAAGCGTGTGATTGATGCGACACTCGGGTGGTTTTTGAACACTTTAACGGCGTCATCTGATGCTGCTGGAATGATGATTTTATTCCCCATCGCATAGATACCATCGGTAATGTCATAGCGTGTTTTTAACTGTTCTATGATGCTGTTTGCAAACGTTTTCCCAGGTTTTAATGTCACTTCATAACTAAACTGCAATTTTGCGCGGTCAGGAAGTTCGTTTTGAATACCGTTGATATATACATATCCATCTCTGATTTCGAGGGTATCCCCAGCAATCGCCACACAGCGTTTTACCAAATTGGTCTTTTTATCAATGGGTTTGTAGTAATTTCTATCTGGTCTAAAGTCATTCATATCCAGCAATGTATCTGCCGGTTGATTGAAAACAACAATTTCATTTCGCTCAATTTTTTCCCACCCTGGAATTCGTAAATAGGGGAGTTGAAATCTACTTTTTAAAGAAGTGTTTTGCTCGTCAATTTTATCACTAAATAAATAGGACTTTTTATTCAACACAGGAATCGTATCATGTACCATCGGAAGTCCAATAGTGGTCATCGGTACTCGAGGACCATAGTGCATTTTACTCACAATTAAAAAATCACCCACCAATAATGATTTCTCTAATGATGAAGATGGAATGACATACGGTTGTAAAAAATACGTATGCACAATAGTCGCAGCCACCACTGCAAACAGTATGGAGCTCGTCCATTCTCCCAAACCGGATTTAGGAGTCAAACTTCTTTCATTTATATGTTTTATATCTGTGAAATAGTTTAAATAATAACTATAAAACCCTAAAGTAACGATGGATAAAATAGTGTCTGTTGTCGTGTTTTTCCCAAAGCTTCGTGCGGTTTCCACCCAGATGACAATCAACATGATTAAACTAATCACAGGTAAAAATAACAACGCAACCCACCAAGTTGGTCGGTTCAGTATTTTCATGAATATGATACCGTTGTAAATTGGCACGAATGCTTCCCATGCCTTTCGACCTGCTTTAACGTATAGTTTCCAAGTACCCAATCCGTGAATCAATTGAATTGCTAAGAAAAAAATAAACCATTGTGATAAAGTCATAATATTTTTGAGTTGTTTAAATGTCTAATTTATAGGTTAGTGCGAGTTTTTCACAAGAGTTTAACCAATGTTTAACACGTCATTCATTGTGAACACTCCTGTTTTTCCAAGAATCCATTCGGCTGCAACCACAGCTCCCAGTCCAAATCCTTCTCTGTTGTGTGCGGTGTGTGTTAACGAAATATTGTCCACTTCAGAATCGTAATTTACTGTATGAGTGCCCGGAACAGCATCGATGCGTTTGGCAGTGATGGCTAATTTGCTAGCATCCTTCACAGGTGCTAGCTCCCAAGAATCGTAAGCGGTATTTTCTAAGATTCCTTCAGCGAGTGTGATGGCGGTCCCAGAAGGTGCATCTTGTTTTTGAGTGTGATGAATTTCTTCAAGATCTACAGAATAGTCCGTTAGATTTTTCATCATTTTTGCTAAATGTTTATTGAGTTCAAAGAATATGTTGACCCCTAAACTAAAATTTGATGCATAGATAAATGCGCCGTTTCGAGCACTGCACACTTCTTTTATAGCTTCCATTTCAGATAACCAGCCCGTTGTTCCCGAAATCACAGGAATGCCATTTTCAAGGGCTATTCGAATGTTTTCGACCGCAGAATCTGGTGTGCTAAAATTAATTGCGACATCAACGGTAGTGATGTCATAAGGAGGGGTGTCTTTATCAATTTTCAATGTCACTTCATGTCCGCGACTTACAGCAATTTTCTCAATTACTTTCCCCATTTTTCCGTATCCTAAAAGTGCTATTTTCATTTTAAAAATTAAAGTTGATTGACACCCCAAGTTGAGCAGATGTATCTGGAGTGTCGAAGTCAACGAATGGGTTGACCGCTAAATTTTTGTCCACATTATATTGCAATAAATGGGCATCTACGTTTGCATCGATAATATTTAAGGCATAAAGCCCAATGGTAATTAATAAGGATAATTCTTTATTCCGTCTCAACGTTTGTTGGGCGCGAATGAGTGCATCGTCAGAGAGGAGCGGGATGTCTCCTTCACCATAAAACTCATCATCCACAAATCCAGCCAAACGTCTTTTGTAGGCATTTCTGTAGCGCTTGTAGGACTTGTCATTGTCTAAATAAAAATAAATACTTGTTCCGAGTGCTGCATATACAATGGGAATTTTCCAATATTTTTTATTAACTGCCTGTCCGAGTCCTGGTAAAATGGCAGAATAAAAAGCTGCTTTTGAGGGTGCCAAAGGATCCATAACTACAGGCTCATACGCATCCGTTTCTAACTTCTTTGGAGTGTCATCTGTATTTTGAGCAAAATTAACGAACGAAAATGCACAAAAAAATATAAGGAGCCAATGCTTATTTATCACTTTTAAATAATTTTAAGATGCGGTCATAGTCTTCTTTAGAATGAAAGGGAATCAGTATTTTTCCACTCTCTTTTTTTTCCATCTTAACATCAATTTTATGACCAAAATAAGACGCTATTTTTTGAACACCATTTTTAACAAAATCAGGTAATTCGTTCTGTTTAGTGGTTTTTACTGATTTGGGAGTATTGTAATTTTTAACCAGTGTTTCGGTAGCTCGAACGGATAATTTGTTCGAAATAATTTCTTTATAAATAGCAATTTGATCTGCATGAGAACTTATATTTACAATGGCCCTTCCATGTCCCATACTGATAAATCCATCGCGCATTCCTGTTTGGATTAAGGGGTCTAGTTTTAATAATCGTAAATAATTAGCAATAGTAGATCGTTTTTTTCCAACACGTTGGCTCATTTGTTCTTGAGTCAATTGGATGTCATCGATCAATCTTTGGTAGCTTAAAGCAATTTCGATAGGGTCTAAATCTTGACGTTGAATGTTTTCAACCAATGCCATTTCTAAGGCTTCTTGGTCATTTGCAATTCGAATATACGCTGGAATTGTTTTGAAGTCTAATAATTTAGAAGCTCTAAAACGACGTTCACCAGAAACCAATTGAAATGTATTGGCGTCGGTTTTACGAACGGTTATGGGTTGAATCACTCCTAATTCTTGAATAGAAGAAGCTAACTCACGGATGGCTTCTTCTTTAAATTGCGTTCGGGGTTGGAACGGGTTGACTTCTATTTGGTTTAATTCCAATGCAACAATAGTTCCTACTTGAGGGCTGCTGCTTGTACTTACAGCAGTCTGTGGTTCCTTTTTTGGGTCTTGTAAGAGAGCAGAGAGTCCGCGTCCTAAGGCTTGTTTTTTAAAAGCTTTGGCCATTATGTTACTGTTTACTTATGATTTCTTTAGCCAAAC
Source organism: Formosa sp. Hel1_33_131 (assembly GCF_001735745.1). Lineage (NCBI taxonomy): Bacteria > Pseudomonadati > Bacteroidota > Flavobacteriia > Flavobacteriales > Flavobacteriaceae > Formosa > Formosa sp. Hel1_33_131. Next base: position 155,604 of record NZ_CP017260.1, on the reverse strand, counting down.
TTAAGTAATTTGTAGCACCTTTACTATTTACATCATAATAAATTATACTCTCACCATGGCTTGGGGCTTCACTGAGTCGTACGTTGCGCTGAATAATGGTCTTAAAAACCATGTTTGTAAAGTGGTTTTGAACTTCTTCCACGACTTGGTTGGAAAGTCGCAATCGAGAATCATACATTGTGAGTAATAACCCTTCAATATCTAAATGTTCGTTATGAATTTTTTGCACACTTTTGATGGTGTTCAATAATTTACCTAAGCCTTCTAATGCAAAATATTCGCATTGAATGGGAATGATAACGGAGTCCGAAGCAGTTAATGCATTAAGCGTCAACAGCCCTAAAGATGGTGCGCAATCAATAAGTATATAATCGTATTTAGATTTAACAGATTCAATGGCTTGCTTGAGCATATATTCTCGTTGTTCCATATTAACCAATTCAATTTCGATGGCAACCAAATCAATATGTGCAGGAATAATATCAACATTTGTAGCAGTCGTCTTTTGGATGGCTTCTTCAGCCGTACAATTATGTTCTAATAATTGATACGTTCCTATGGCGACATTATCTACATCAATTCCAAGACCAGAAGAAGCATTCGCTTGAGGGTCTGCATCGATCAATAATACTTTTTTATCTAAAACTCCTAAGCAAGCGGCTAGATTAACCGTAGTGGTGGTTTTTCCAACGCCTCCTTTTTGATTTGCTATCGCAATGAGTTTTCCCATTAATTTTTTCTTTTATTTATGTAAAAATACAATTATTTACGAGGAATAAAAACCAAATTGTTCAAGAATTTGATCAAGTTTTTAACTGTATTTGAAGCGTCTTAATTTAATGAGGTTGACTTTGTTTTTATCAAAATAAATATAAAGATAGTTTTTCTTAATCAAACTTACTTTATCTGTTATGTGATACATCCATATATCAGAATGTAAATCATTATATACCAGTCCTAATTGGACAATGACTTCCTTCTTTGTACAGCCGATAAGTTTATCGAAATTTTTATCTTTCAATGAAAACGTTTTATAATTTTCTAGGTTTCTTTCTTTAACGGAAGGATCAAGCAAAATAGTTTCTTCAGTATCTTTCAGAATTTGAGGAATCTTTTTGCCTAAAGATTTTTGTTTACTCGAAGTTTGATTTTTCATAATTTCACGGGATAGATTGAGGTAGTTAGTAGAGCCTTCGCTATTCATTTTATAATCAAAAACGCTCGTTCCAAAACTAGGTGCTTCGCTTAAACTTACGTTTCTTTTAATAATTGTCTTAAATATTAAATCCTCAAAATGTGTTTTTAATTCATTAATAATATGGCTATTATGATTTAGGCGGTTGTCATACATCGTCATTAAAATGCCTTCAATAGTTAAGTTTATATTGAACGATTTTCTAACACTTTTAATTGTAGAGAGTAGCTTTCTCAGTCCGTCTAATGCATAAAACTCACATTGTACGGGTATGATGATGGAGTCCGCAGCCACAAATGAATTTAAAGTCAGATAGCCCAATGACGGCGAACAATCAATAATGATGAAATCAAATTTATTTTTCAACACATCTAAGGCTGTTTTTAATCGATTTAAATTTGGGTTTTTAACATTGATTTCAATTTCGGCAAGTTTGATAGACCCTGGGATGATCTTTAAATTTGGACTGTGTGTGTCTAAGATGCAGCGATCCAAATTTGCATCGTCTTGAAATATATTTACTGTAGAAAATTCAATATTTTTTGTAATGATCCCTAAGCCAGAAGTTGCATTTGCTTGCGGGTCTGCATCAATAAGCAACACGTTTTGCTCCAAGATACCGAGTGCACAGGATAGATTAATAGCAGTTGTTGTTTTACCAACACCTCCTTTTTGGTTCGCAATTGCTATGACTTTTGATAGTGACATATGAGATTTGGGATTTCATTTGCTACTTACTTATCGGTTGATTTGGTTAAGAATCGTATAAATATAATTAATTTATTAATATATCCAACACTATAATGGCAGTTTCGCTAATTTTTGTGCCCGGTCCAAACACAGCAACCGTCCCAGCATCGAACAAATATTGATAATCTTGCTTAGGAATTACGCCACCCACAATCACCATAATATCTTCACGTCCGTATGCTTTTAGGGCTTCAATAACTTTAGGCACGAGTGTTTTATGACCGCCAGCTAAAGATGATACACCCAAAATATGCACGTCGTTTTCAATCGCTTGCTTCGCGGCTTCTTCTGCCGTTTGAAAGAGGGGGCCAATATCAACATCGAAACCTAAATCGGCATAGCCAGTAGCCACCACTTTTGCGCCGCGATCGTGACCATCTTGTCCCATTTTAGCAATCATAATTCTTGGACGTCGTCCTTCTGATTTTGCAAACTGATTGGCCAATTGCTTGGCTTTTTCAAAAGACACATCATTTTTTATTTCTTTACTGTACACACCTGAAAATGTTTTAATTTCTGCTTTATACCTCCCAAACTCTTGCTCTAATGCGTCGCTTATTTCTCCTAGTGTTGCACGATGTCTGGCAGCTTCTACCGCTAAAGCTAGTAAATTTTCACTTCCATTTGCTGCAGCTTTTGTTAATTTTTCTAAAACCACCTTTACTTTTTCTGAATTGCGTTGAATTTTCGTGTGATTTAACCGCTCTAATTGTTGAGCCCGAACCAATTCGTTATCTACTTCCAAAATATGTAACGCATCTTCATTCTCAAGCTTGAATTTATTCACTCCTACGATGGTATCTTGACCAGAATCTATACGGGCTTGTTTGCGTGCTGCTGCTTCTTCAATTCTAAGTTTTGGAACTCCAGATTTAATGGCTTTGGTCATGCCCCCTAAGGCTTCCACCTCTTCAATATGACTCCAAGATTTTTCGGCAATTTCATGGGTCAGTTTTTCTACATAATAACTTCCTGCCCAAGGATCTACCGTTTTGGTTATTTTAGTTTCTTTTTGAAGGTATAGTTGGGTGTTTCTTGCTATTCTTGCCGAAAAATCGGTAGGCAACGCAATCGCTTCATCCAAGGCATTTGTATGTAAACTTTGAGTGCCGCCAAAAATAGCGGCCGTGGCTTCAATACAGGTGCGAGCAACATTATTAAAAGGATCTTGTTCTGTTAAACTCCATCCACTGGTTTGACAATGGGTTCTCAGTGCTAAAGATTTTGGATTTTTAGGATTAAATTTTTGAACAATTTTAGCCCACAACATACGGGCTGCTCGAAGTTTGGCAACTTCCATAAAATGATTCATTCCAATGCCCCAAAAAAATGACAATCGAGGGGCAAAGGTGTCTATTTCTAAACCTGCATCTAATCCCTTTCGGATGTATTCAAGCCCATTGGCTAAGGTATAAGCTAGCTCTATGTCTGCTGTAGCCCCAGCTTCTTGCATATGGTATCCAGAAATACTAATACTGTTAAACTTTGGCATGTGTTTACTGGTGTACTCAAAGATGTCAGAAACAATTTTCATCGAAGCTTCAGGCGGATAGATATAGGTGTTTCTCACCATAAATTCTTTCAAAATATCATTTTGAACCGTTCCATTTAATTGCTCCATTTTTATGCCTTGTTCTTGAGCCGCGACAATATAAAACGCCATAATTGGCAATACGGCACCGTTCATTGTCATGGATACACTCATTTGATCCAAAGGAATTTCATCAAATAACAACTTCATATCTTCGACAGAATCTATAGCAACGCCGGCTTTTCCTACATCTCCAACAACGCGTTCATGATCACTGTCATAACCCCGATGTGTGGGCAAGTCAAAGGCGACGGACAGTCCTTTTTGTCCGGCTTTTAAATTCCGTTTATAGAATGCGTTGCTGTCTTCGGCGGTCGAAAATCCAGCGTATTGTCTGATAGTCCATGGGCGCTGCACATACATTGTGCTGTAAGGACCTCTCAAAAAGGGTGCAGTTCCTGCGGCAAAATTTAGGTGTTCTAAAGCGTCTGTGTCTTCTTTTGAATAATTTGATTGTACGGCGATGGTCTCGGCAGTATCAAACGATTTTTTTGTTGAGGGTTTGGTTTTGACTCCTTCTAAAATAATATGTTGAACTTTTTTTCTACTCATCTTTCAACCGTTTTTGTTCTAGTTCCTCAGAGATTCTGCGAGGGATGATGGGTTCTAACAATGTTTTTCGAGCCAGTTGTTTGATGAACGGATAAATTTCTAAATCCGATTTCATTGTATCCAATGCGTTTTGTTGAAAATGAGTTCCCAAAAGGCCTTCAGTTCCTTCGTCGTATAAACGCTGTTCTTTTTGTGCATGCTCTTTCAGTTTCCGTTGAACCATGCCTTCTTTGAGAAGTTTTAAAAAGCCGCCTTGTTTTTCGATGTCTTTAAATAAATCCAATGACTTTTGAGCCAATTGATGCGTCAGTGTCTCAATATAATAAGCACCTTCTGTGGGGTTGGAAACGGCATCAAAATAACTTTCCTTTTTGAGAATCAACAATTGATTTCTTGACAATCGATTTCCAAAATCATTATCCTTATGGTACAAATGATCGTAGGGCATATTGATAATGGTATCGCTACTTCCCAAAATGGCGCTCATGCATTCAGTGGTCGTTCTCAACATATTAATGTTGTAGTCGTAAATTGTTTTATTACGACGGCTGGGCTGTGTAAGAATATGACAGTCAATTGAAAGTCCATAATCCTTTGTAAGACTGTACCATAAGACTCGCAATGCTTGAAGTTTAGCAATTTCAAAAAAGTAATTTCCTCCAACAGAGACTTTAAAAACCACAGATTTTATGGATTCATCATCAAATAAATTAAGGTATTCATTGGCATGGGCTAGGGTATAGGCAAGTTGTTGAATCATGCTACCGCCTGCATTTTGAAAAAGTCCTAAATCGACAGAAATAACACTTTTTAAAGTATCTCCTAAAGCAATCGTTTGTTTTAGTGTATGTAAATCTGTTTTGAGATTTTCATGCCAATTTCCAGAGCGTGCCAAGTGACCAATAGGGTCTTGTAAGATGTAAAATGACGTCTTATTTTTTAATGAAAAATCCTGAAGTGATTTGATTAGTTTTTCTGAAAGACATAAAGGTTCAAAATAAATTGGAACAGAAGAAGTGTCAATATTTTTAAGAAGTTCCTCTACTGAAATGCTAACTGTTGGGAGTGTGAAATGTAAACTTTCAACTCCACTTTCAATCAATTTAAGAGCGTGGGTATTGCTTTTTTCTACGGAATTTACATAAATTGAATGTCCGATGTTCCAGTCAGAAGCATTGTGTTGAATGTCCGGTGCTTTGGAATAAGCTTCGGAATGATAGAAGGGTTTCACGTCAATTCCTTCAATAGAATTCCAAACTAAATGGTCATTAAAATCTTTTCCTTGAAGTTCAAATTGAATCTTTTGTTTCCACGCTTTAGCAGAACCAGATTCAAAATTCTCAAAAAGATTTGATTTACTCATTTGTTTTAACCTTTAAACTATCGGTGTCTTCTATAATATAAACGACTTCATTTTCTTTTTTCATTTTATAATGCTCCCGTGCATATTTTTCAATGCCATCAGTTGAGTTTAGGGTATTGATTTCTTTTTGATCTTTTTCAATCTCACCATTATAAAATTCAATTTTAGAATTTAAATCCTCAATGTCTTCATTTAGATCGTTGTGGATCAGCCACGAGTTGGCATCAAAAACCACCATCCATACAATAAACACGATCAATATAAGAAAATAAATGTTCTTAAAAGGCTTCAATAGTTTCAAAAAACGGTTGGATTTCTTTAGCATTAGAGTTGATCGTTTATGATTGATTTCACAACATTTACTGCGACTGTATTGTAATGATTGTTTGGAATGATAATATCTGCAAATGCTTTCATTGGTTCAATAAACTGTTGATGCATGGGTTTCAGCGTTGTTTGGTAACGTTCCAAAACTTCGTCTAAATCTCTTCCGCGCTCGGCGATATCTCTTTTTAAACGGCGCATTAAGCGCTCGTCACTATCTGCATGAACAAATATTTTTATATCAAATAGTGATCGTAACTCAGTATTAGATAAAATTAAAATCCCTTCCACAATCACTACTTTTTTAGGTTCTGTAATTGTGGTTTCACCAGTTCGGTTATGCGTTTTAAAGGAATATACGGGTTGGTTGACGTTCTCCCCTTTTTTTAAAGCTTTTAAGTGCGATTCAAGGAGTTCAAAATCAATCGATTTTGGGTGGTCAAAATTAATCTTACAACGTTCTTCAAAGGTTAGATGAGATGTTTCTTTATAATAAGAATCTTGAGAAATCACTTGAACTTCTCCTGCTGGAAATTCTGATAAAATTTGATTTACTACCGTCGTTTTTCCACTTCCTGTTCCACCACCAATACCAATAATCAACATAACGCTCGCTTTTGAATTTCTAACAAAGTTAAGATTATTTTACTGTTTTTTGTTTATAGAGGAATAATATTAATAAATCTACAAGTTAATAAAAACTGTTGATAACTTCCCGTTCGAATTTTATGTAAAACGCCTATTTTTGTATCCTAAATTTTAAACTATGTCTGATACTATAGAGTCTGTAAAATGTTTGATTATTGGATCTGGCCCTGCGGGCTACACTGCTGCTATCTATGCGGCACGAGCCAATATGTTTCCTGTATTATACCAAGGAACACAACCTGGAGGTCAATTAACAACTACCAATGAAGTGGAGAATTTCCCTGGCTATCCAGATGGAATTACGGGTCCTGCAATGATGCTAGAATTACAAGCACAAGCGGAACGCTTTGGAACAGATGTAAGAGATGGATGGGTGACTAAAGTTGATTTTTCTGGACCCATTCATAAAGTTTGGATTAATGGGACAAAGGAAATTCACTGTGAAACGATTGTTATTTCTACAGGTGCTACGGCTAAATATTTAGGTTTAGAGTCTGAACAAAAATACTTAAAACTTGGAGGCGGTGTTTCTGCTTGTGCGGTTTGTGATGGATTCTTTTACAGAAATCAAGAAGTTGTGATTGTTGGGGCAGGGGATTCTGCTTGTGAAGAAGCACATTACTTATCCAAGCTTTGTACGAAAGTTACCATGTTGGTGCGTCGTGATGAATTTAGAGCTTCCAAAATTATGGCGAACCGTGTGAAAAACACTGAAAATATCGAAATATTATTCAATACAGAAACCGATGAAGTTTTAGGTGACGGTCAAGTTGTGACGGGAGTGCGAGCAAAAAATAACAAAACAAATGCGTTGATAGATATTCCAGCAACTGGATTTTTTGTGGCGATTGGTCATAAACCAAATACCGATATTTTTCAGGGCTTTCTAAACTTAGATGAAACAGGTTATATTATCAACACTCCAGGCTCTTCAAAAACAAACATTGATGGCGTTTTTGTGAGTGGCGATGCTGCAGATCATGTGTACAGACAAGCAGTAACGGCTGCAGGAACAGGCTGTATGGCCGCCTTAGATGCAGAACGTTATTTGGCTTCTAAAGAAGGATAATTAACGCAGTTCAGCACTTAATTCCGATTCAAAACGCTTTTGGATTTTCGACATTATTTTGTCAATTTGAACATCTGTGAGCGTTTTGTTTTTATCTTGTAGTGTGAAACTAACCGCATAACTTTTTTTGCCTTCGGCTAATTTATCTCCTGTATACACATCAAATAGATTGATGTCTTTTAAGAAATTATTTTCCGTTTGTTTGGCTAATTTAAAAATGCTCTCAAAAGTAACGTCTTCATTGATTAACAATGAAAAATCACGTTTGACTTCTGGGTATTTAGAAATATCCTTAAATTTAATTGTTTGTTGATTGATGACTTTTAGTAAGTTATCCCAATTAAAATCAGCACAAAATACGCTTTGAGAGATTCCAAAAGATTTTAGTGTCGAGGCTTTTAAACTTCCAAACTCAACTAAAGAATGTTTTCCGACACTCAGTTGTTGCCCTTCGCTAAATACATCGTTAGTCAAAGGCGCACTTTTAAGTTTTTGAATTCCTAAACGTTCAAATACTGCTGTAACCAATCCTTTTAAATAGAAATAATCAACGACCGTTTCCGTTGTATTCCAACGTTTTTCGGTTTTATTTCCAGTGACAAAAATAGAAAGGTGGTTAAGCTCTTCTTTGTTCGCTTCAAAATTGTGATAGGTTTTACCAAATTCAAAAAGTTTTAAATCGCTTTGTTGTCTGTTGATGTTAAACGCAATAGATTCTAAACCAGAGAAAATTAAGGATTGACGCATCACTGATAAATCCGTACTTAATGGATTTAATATTTTAACCTCATGGGTCTGTTCCAATTGATCGCTAAAAGCCGTGTATTTATCTGAAGTCAATGAGTTATTTAGGATTTCATAAAACCCTTGTCCAACAAGTTGATTCGCAATTATATTTTCAATTTTATAGCTTTCAAATTTAGAAGTATTCGAAATCGAAGCATTTAATTTATTGGTAATTCCGATGTTGTTATACCCATAAACTCTTAGAATTTCTTCAATGACATCCACCTCACGTTGGACATCATTTCTGTATGCAGGGATGGTCAATCCTAAGCCGCTTTCAGTCACATTATTCACTTTTATTTCTAAAGCGCTCAGAATACTTTTGATGGTTTCTTTTGGAAGTTCTTCTCCAATTAATTGATTTGTTTTTTCAAAAGTCAAAAAGACTTGAGCATCTTCAATTTTATTTGGATATTCGTCGATCAGATCACTTGTTATTTTTCCACCAGCAATTTCGATAATTAACAATGCGGCTCTTTTGAGCGCATATTTAGTAATATTTGGATCGATACCACGTTCAAATCTGAAAGAGGCATCAGTATTGAGTGCATGTCTCTTGGCTGTTTTCCGAACGCTTACAGGATTGAAATAAGCACTTTCTAAAAATATTGAATTCGTTTCTTTAGAAACGCCTGAATTTTCACCTCCAAAAACACCTGCAATACACAGTGGTTTTTCAGCGTCACATATCATTAAGTCTTCTTCGTGAAGTGTGCGTTCAACGCCGTCTAAGGTTACAAATTTCGTACCTGCTTTGACGGTTTTTACAATAATTTTTTTAGCTGATATTCTATCGGCATCAAAAGCGTGTAAAGGCTGTCCTAAATCATGTAACACATAATTAGTTGCATCTACAATGTTGTTAATGGGATTCAATCCGATGGCTTTGAGTCGGTTTTGTAGCCACAAAGGAGATTCTTTTACAACGATATCAGAGATTGTCAAACCACAATAACGCGGCGCTTTTTGTTTATCCTCAACATTAATATCGACTTTAAGACTTCTGTCATCTACATGAAAAGCAGACACGGAAGGACTTATTAATTTTGCGTTGATGCCATGCTGAGACAACCCAGCCATTAAATCTCTAGCAGTTCCATAATGACTCATCGCATCTGCACGGTTTGGAGTCAATCCAATGTCAAACACCAAATCATCTTCAATCTCATAGTGTTTTGCTAAAGGGCTTCCAGTTTCAAGGGAATCCTCTAAAACCATAATTCCTTCATGAGAGGTTCCTAACCCCAGTTCATCTTCAGCACATAACATGCCGTAACTTTCTTCGCCACGTATTTTTCCTTTTTTAATGGTCCAAGCTTCTCCTTCTGCAGTATATAAAGTGGTTCCAATGGTTGCAACGGCTACTTTTTGACCAGTTGCTACATTGGGTGCGCCACATACAATTACTAAGGGTTCTTCGGCTCCAATATCAATGGTTGTGATTCGCAATCGATTGGCATTGGAATGTTGCTCACAGGTGAGTACATGGCCTACAACGATTCCTTGTAATCCACCTTTGACGGATTGAAACGCTTCTAAACCTTCAACTTCTAAACCTAAATCGGTAAGGAGTTCAGAGGTTTTTTCTGCAGTCCAATCAATTTTTATAAATTGTTTTAACCAGTTGTACGATATCTTCATTATGCGGTGTTATAGCTTTTCAGCAAATATAAAATAAAGGGATTAGCTTTCAAATAAAAAGCCCAACCAAAACGGTGGGCTTCTGTAATCTTTTTTAGATTGAAGTGACTATTGACCCGAAAGTGCTTTTACTTCATTTTCAATCATTTCATAGAATTGATCAATTTTTGGAAGTACAACCACACGTGTGCGTCTGTTTTTTGATCTGTTCATTGCAGTGTCATTATCTGTTAATGGCACATAACTACTGCGTCCTGCTGCTATTAATTGAGCGGGGTTAACTCCCATGCCTTGTAAGATTCTAATGACAGATGTAGAGCGTTTGACACTTAAATCCCAGTTGTCAACTAAGACACCATTTGAATACGAACGGTTGTCCGTATGTCCTTCTATCATCGCTTCAAAGTCAGGCTTGTCATTAATGACTTTCGCTACTTTCTCTAAAACTCCTTTGGCTTTTTCGGTGACTACGAAACTTCCACTTTTAAATAATAACTTATCAGCAATGGAAATAAAAACAACGCCTTTTTCTACATTTATTTCGATGTCTGGATCGTCGATCCCAACAGATTTTTTCAAACTGGAAACAATCGCCAATGTGATGCTGTCTTTTTTAGTTATGGCATCTTGTAAACGATTGATTTTTAAATCTCTTTCTTGAAGACTTTCTAAGGTTTTCTCTAAATTATCAGCCCCTTTAGAGGTTAGCATTGTCATTTGCTCAGTACTGCTAATGAGTGCGTCGTTTGTTTTTCTTAAATCGTACAATTGATCTCTTAGAGCCGTAAGGTTTGCATCTGCAACCGCTTTGTCAGACAAACAACTGTTTAACTTTACAGTGGCCGTATTTAATAAATCTTCAGTGGTTTTTAATTTTTCTTGAGCAGCTGTCAATTCTTTGTTAGCGCCACAGGAAGCAAGCACTAATAATGAGGTCACTCCTAATACATAAATTTTCTTCATCATAAATAGTTTTTAATATAACGTAAAATTATAAAATTATTACACTTAATACTATGATTAACAAAACATTTTATAATTTATTAAAATAATTTTTATTTCGCACAAAATAAGACCAAACTATTGATGGAAGTTGGTGGTGTGATTTTCTATTAGAATGTTGCCGTCTAAATTGAAGTAAATAGGGGACAGCTTTGTAAAAACTTCCATGGGCTTTCACAATTGCAATCACGTGTTTTGGTTTTGCTTGTAGCAAAAAACGAATTCCAGCAATTCCGTCTAATATCAACCTTAAAAGAACAACAAGCAGCAAAGGTTGATGCGTGTTTTTAACCAAGGTATATAGGCTATTTCTAAAATTTAAAAAGGTTTTCTTAGGGTTTGAAGTTTTTAGACTTGCGCCACCTACATGGTAAACGGTTGACAGTCCGACATAAGTGACGGTCATGCCTTTATTTTGTGCACGCCAGCACAAATCGATTTCTTCCATATGTGCAAAAAAATGAGGGTCAAATCCTTCTAAAACTTCAAAGGCTTGCGCTCTTATAAAGAGGCAAGCTCCAGAAGCCCAAAATATTTCTTTTTGGTCGTTGTATTGCCCACGATCTTCCTCTAAAGAATTAAAAATACGCCCTCGACAATACGGGTACCCCAATTGATCGATGAACCCACCACCTGCGCCGGCATATTCAAACTTATTTTTGTGGTGGTAATCTAATATTTTAGGTTGGATGATGGCAGTATTCACTTCAGCTTCAAAGGTATGGATAACTGGTTTTAACCAGTTTTCAGTCACTTCAATATCAGAGTTTAATAAACAATAAACATCTGCATCAATTTGTTTTAAGCCTTCATTATAGCCTCCAGCATATCCAATGTTATGTGTCAGTTTTATGCATTTTACAGTAGGGTAGTGTGTTTCTATGAATGAAACGGATGTATCTGTAGAAGCGTTGTCAATCACATAAACATCTTGCCCATCTGCGTAAGCAACCACGGAGGGTAGAAACGTTTCCAACAGCTGCTGTCCGTTCCAGTTTAATATGACAATTGCAAGTTTCAAATTTGTTTGGTGTTATAGTTTGGAAGGCTTTCTAAAAACTCAAAGCTTTCCAAATTGTGATTCATAGTGCAAAAATAATGATTTAATCCGTTGGTGACCATCAAATAGGGTGCTTTTAGAGTTAGGTTATACCGCGCGATTTGGTCAAAGGCAGCTTGAGTAATTTTAACCTTTGGTGCTTTGCATTCGACTACAAGGGCTAAACTGCCATCGGGGTTGAATACCACAATGTCGTACCGTTTCTTAAGCCCGTTGATTAGGACGACCTTTTCAACATTAATTAGAGAAATAGGATAGTTCTTTTGGTGTATTAAATACTGTACACAATGTTGTCGTACCCATTCTTCCGGTTGAAGTACCACAAACTTTTTACGAATAACATCAAAAATATGAGTATTATTTTCGCTATTTTTGAGCCTGAACGAATATGTTGGAAAATTTAAATTTTGCACAGTACAAATTTGGTAATTTTTTTTGAATGAATGCTACGAACCAGCTGATAACTGACATTAAAGGAGGTAAAATTGCGCCCATTTATTTTTTAATGGGTGAGGAAGCCTATTTTATTGATGTCATTTCTGATTATATCGAGTCCCATGTGTTGGCGGAAGAAGAGAAAGAATTCAATCAGATGGTGATTTATGGAAAAGAGGCAACTATTCAAGATATTGTATCGAATGCCAAGCGGTATCCGATGATGGCAGAACGCCAAGTTATCATCGTAAAAGAAGCTCAAAACCTTATCAAAACCATTGAACAGCTTGTGGATTATGCTAAAAATCCACAACCAACAACGGTCTTGGTTTTTAATTATAAATACAAATCTTTAGACAAACGAAAAGCGTTTTATAAAACACTTTCTAAAGCAGCGGTGGTTTTTGAAAGTAAAAAAATATACGAAGATAAAATTCCGAGTTGGATTCAAAGTTTTTTAAGAGCGAAACAGATTACGATTACACCAAAAGCAGCCCTGATGCTGACGGAGTTTTTAGGAAATGATTTGAGTAAAATAGCCAATGAACTCAATAAGTTAGAAATTGTGGTGGGCGCTCAAAAAGAAATTACGCCTGAAATCATTGAAGAAAATATTGGAATTTCTAAAGATTTCAACAACTTCGAATTGCAAAAGGCGTTGGGACATTTGGACCACAAAAAAGCGTATCAAATCGTTCATTACTTTGCTCAGAATTCAAAACAACATCCGTTTGTACTGACCATATCAATCTTGTATATGTATTTTTCAAAACTGATGACCTTGCACACAGTTCGAGATAAAAACCCAGGAACAGTTGCAAAAGCATTGGGAGTCAATCCTTATTTTGTAAATGAATACATTGCAGTGTCTCGAAATTTCCCCATGAAACGGATCAGTGGGGTGTTAGAAACGCTACGAACCTATGATACGAAAAGCAAAGGGGTTGGTGCCAATCTTACTCCAAAAGATTTGTATAACGAGTTGATATATAACATTCTTAAATAACGAGTTGTGATCTCATTTTCATCTGTTTATTGGTTTTTTCAATAGCGACAGCCAAGAGGGTTTCTAATTCATTCTTTACTAGTTCAATTGAAACTTTGTCAATCATGATGCGATTGTGAAAGACCCATATAACATTATTTGAAACACTTTCGTTATGCTGTATTATAGATTGCCAAGTTTCCATCAACACTTCTTTCCAAGCTTTGCTAGGGGATTTTGTGAGCCCAAAAGGTACTTGATACAAAATTAGAGAGGAATCTGGTGAAATTGTAATATCAGTGATGAGCATCCGGGTGAGGTGGATGTGTTCTGTAATATATGTCAATCGAAAAATTCGATCTGTAGGTGTGTTCATAATACAGCAATTTGGGGTTGCAGCTATAAAGATATGAAAAAAATATTAAAAAGGATATTTTAGGCTAATTTCAACAATTTTTCTTGGCAAAAATAGCCGCTCCAATAATTCCAGCATTGTTTTTTAACTCGGCTGCTTTGATGGGCGTTTGGATATCAAGATATGCCTCAAACTTTTCCATTTTTTTACTGACTCCTCCGCCAATGATAATAAGGTCCGGATTGAAAGTATTTTCAACATGGGTTAAAAAGAAATTGACCCGCTTGGCCCAAGTTTTAAAACTCCATTCTTCACGTTTTCTTGCAGAATCTGCCGCAAAATATTCCATGATATCTCCTTTACGACCGTACATTCGACCCAATTCAAAATTAGATAATAATTGACCATTAAAAAATACACCAGAACCAATACCCGTTCCTAAGGTAATGGTAATCACTAAGCCCATTTGGTTTTTACCGATCCCAAATTCCATCACTCCCATAGCGGCAGCATCGGCATCATTAACGATGAAAAAGTCATTTCCTGTTTTGGACTTAAACAACGCATCAACCTGGGTGTATTGCCATGATTTATCGAGATTGCCATGCTGCATGGCTTTTCCATTTTTAATGACTGTTGGAAACGAAATTCCTACAAGCCCTTTCCATTCAAAAGAGTCAATCAACGTTTTTAGTTCATTGGAAACACTTTCGGGAGTGGCGGGTTTTGGGGTTGGTACACGAAGTCGTTCACTCAAAAGCTCACCTGTATTACTATCTACAATGGCACCTTTCATGCCCGTTCCACCAATGTCTATTCCTAAAATTTGCATAAAATATATTTTTAAAGATCGGTTATGTCTTTCAGTTGAGTATTGAAGTCATATTGTAAATCTTCGTGTAATTTAATTATTTTTTTTTCAATGCTTTCTACTTGACGTAAATAAATATTGGTAAGCGTTACATTGTTGTTTATTGAAGGTTTGAAGGTTTTGAGTTTGTAGCAATAGTAAAGAAGCAGCTCAATTTCGGTTTCTTTTTGGTTAGAATAACGCGCATGTTTTTTGAGCATACGTAAAATTTTACGGACACTTTTTTTAATGTAAAAATAGCTCTTGGTATTGATTTCCTCAAATAACAAATCCGCATCTTCTTTGATTCCTTCGATGTAATAAGCTTCATTTTCCGATTCAAATAGGAGATAGGTAAGCAGCTCTTTATTTTCTAATTTAAAACGCGCCAACCGCAAACAGAGCGTTTTTAAATGCTCGGGATCTAAGGTTTCTAATTCTTTTTTGAGTTGTACAACGGTGGCTGCTTTCATAGCGGTTGTAATGATACAAATTTTATAGAAACAACGCAAATGGGGAAATGTAAACTATGCGTTTAGAATTAGTGATTTTACTTCTTGGTTCTTTCGTCTTGTCTGTTGTCCCAAAATGAAACAATTTCTATACTATTTTCATTTATCTCATAGAAAATCAAATAGACTTTCATTGGGATTACACGTGTTTTATTATTAGAAGTGATGCGACCAATTAAATTATTTTTAGATAGTGTATTTAGTAACTCTTCCGTCTCATTAAGAAGTTTCAAACTGTAGTTTGGTGAGCCGTTTCTTTCGGTAAAAAATTTAAGAGTTTTTTGTAATTCGTATTTGGCATTATCAGACCAAATTATTGTTTTTTCAGCCATTCTTTCATTTCTGAAATTACTGATTCATTACTTGAATATTGACCATTTTTTAATTGTTTTTTTCCAATTGAAATTGAATTTTCCTGATCGGATGACAATTGATATACGGTTTGTTCTGAAGAATCGAAAATTGTTTGAAGCGCTTTTAAAAAACTTAAATCGTTCGATTTTTCAATTCTAGAAATTAAATTGTTTTTTATTTGAGCGGTCATATCCATAGTTAATATTTTTTACTTCAATCAAAAGTACATATTTTTATTCAAATTTATATTATGTTTGAATTGGTTTTATATTTTTTAACTCCTTGCATATGAATTGATTTTTAAGGATTTAAGTTTAAAAGTGTTTTAAATATTAATACTAATAAAACGAGGTCTAGCCGATTTATATAGTTATCATTTAAAATACGTCGGATATACTTTTAGATGCCTATTTAATTTGTCATAACTGTCTTGACATTTTTTTAAATTAGAGGATCCTAAGGGTTCAAATAAATCATTAATTGGAATTAAAAAATCATGTAATTGATTGTGTGCTTCTCCTTTCATGGTGCATTTTTCGAAAACCATTGAAAACTCTGTTTTTAGACTTTTAGTTAAAGTTGCATAGGCTTTTATATCCTCTTTTTCATTGAAGGTGTTCATAATTCTTACCATATTTTTTATGCCCTCTGTTGTTTCGGAATTTGCAAACCAACGTTTTCCATCGTTTAACTCAATGCCATTCTGCTCGGATAGATGTAATTCATCGGTTTTTTGTTTTGCATCTTTTCTACAGGAAGAGGTGAAAGCGATTGCCAAAACCAATGTTAGTTTAAGAATTGTGTTTTTCATTTTGTTTTTATTTGAGGGTATTGTTTAATTGTTTATGACCTCTAAAAGCTCGTCTTCTGATATTTTTCTAAAAGAAAACTTATAGCCTTCATAAATTGCGATTCCATAAAACAAAACATCAATCGGATTAAATGTAGATACCATTATTTCAGGTATTATACTGTAATCAATAAGCCTCAGGGTTTCTAAGTATCCTAGTTCCTCTTCATTTGCTGCAAATCCTATAATACTTAGGAAGTTTCCAAGCAAGCAAGCGAAAGCAGAAAGAACTGCTCCGGAGATTCCAAAGATATTATCTATCCCTTTTCCAGAGTACCTTATTACGTATCCTACTAAGAGTCCAATGGCAATGGCCATATATCCTATCTGATATTCTGTGGCAACAGTAATTGCAGCCCAAAGAATTGCTCCAACAATAGAAGCAATCAATCCAATAAAAAATCCTAAGGGCAGGTTTTGATTACTTTTTAGTTTTTCAATATGACGATCAATTTTTTTTTGATTAATTACATCCTCACTAGATTGAGGATTCATGCTTTTGTTTGTTTCAGTTGGTTTCTTGGTTGTGTTTTCCATTTGTTAAATATTTGAGGGTTATTAGTTATTTTCCTATTACATCAATGCCATCTTAGTTGATAAGGATAGCGTTCATAAATCACATTGTCTTCGTTAATTGTATTTCCGTTTCGACCGTTAATTTCACCTAATTCTTGTAATTCACTCGCCTCAATCAATTTTCCAATTTTCCGTAAACAATAGGATTTATAAATTTGTACTTCAGAAAACGTAGGATAAATTTCTAAAGCTTTGTCAAAAAGTTCAATGGCTTCCACGTACTTTTTTTGTTCATATTTACTAATTCCAAAATAGAATAAATCCAAATGGTGAAGCCAATCTTCACCTTTTTCATTGAACTGATATTCATAATCCTTTTGAAAATAAGTTTCCGCGGTTTCAAACTTATTTAGTTGTAGATACGACAGTCCAATATAGAAATCATAAGAATGATCCATGACGTAACCATACCCAAATTTTTGTTGAAAATCTTCAAAATCTACGATGGCATCCTCGTACGTTTTGGCAAAAATACATTTGATAAAAGCCCGATAATCTTGCCATCGCAGTGGGTCATACTTTACTGCCTGATCAATAAATTCCATCCCAATTTCATATTTTGCCTGCTTAAACAATGGCATTGCTTTTTGCTGCCATAAATAGGCAATCGTGCTGTCTTTGGCGAGTCCTTTGTCAATTTCTTCTTGCCATTCTTGTGAATATAAGGAGTGTTTCCAAGCTCCATTTTGGAGGTGTTCTATAAATATAACCTCCTGTTTTTCTCTGTCCTCTTTTGAAAGAGTTGGTTGATTTTGATTAATATCCTTAGAGGATGTATTTTTTAGTTCACAAGAAAAACTTATAACACACAACAGGACAATTAGGAGTTTTAGATTAAGATTCATTTTTTTTAGTTTCAAAGATGTTATACTTCCTGTATGAAACTAAATTTGACACTCCTCAAAACAAGGGAATACAAAAACAGACCTGCTTACAGGGCATTAGAGTAATACAATCGTTTACAAAAAAATAATTATTGGTTATGAAGAAAAGCAATGGGGCTTTACTACGGTATAAATATATAAAAAAAATTGGTACACTTTGAGCTAAGTGGTTAAGATTGTTGCAACCATCCCTTATTTTTAAATCCTCTTTTCACATAAATAACAATAGAACTTAAAATTTATTTAAAATTAATGTGTTTTTCAACTTTTTGTATCACATTTGTAATGTGATTATAAATCCTTAAATCCCATCAACATTGAAAAAACTATTTAAAATCATTGGTATTTCGTTGTTAACTGTTCTTATACTTTTAATAGCAGCACCATTTTTGTTTCAAAATCAGATCAAAGAATCTGTTAAGACGTTTTTAAACGATTCTGTGAATGCACAAATTGATTTTGAAGATGTTAGCTTAAGCCTTTTTAGCAGTTTCCCACAAGCGAATGTGACCGTTCAGAATTTAAAAATTGTGAATCAACAGACTTTTGAAGGGGAAACCTTTGCAGCGGTCAAATCTATTTCGTTTGATATGTCAGTTAAGGAACTGTTTAAAAATGAAAGTGAAGGCCCAATTGTCGTCAACTCCATCCAAATTGATGAAGCTATTTTAACAATTAAATCAGATAAATACGGAAATAAAAATTACGATATAGCGAAAGAAACAGAAGACACTTCAACAGAAAGTGACACTAATTTTAAACTCAATATAGAGGATTATGCCCTTCGTAATAGTTCAGTTACTTATATTGATGAAACGTCAAACACCGTTGTAAATATCAGCGCATTGAACCACTCTGGAAAAGGAAACTTTTCAACCGATTTATCGGAACTCAATACCACTACAGAAGCGCTCGTTAGTTTTAGTGTGGATAACACCAACTATTTGAATGCTAATTCTATTAAGTTAGACGCGCTCATCGCTTTAGATTTAGTCAAAAACAAATACACCTTTAAAGAAAATAAATTTTTTATCAATCAATTGGCGCTTGAGTTTGATGGTTTTGTAAAACTCTTAGAAGACGGTTCTGAACTGGATATTACCTTTAAAAATACAGGATCCACATTTAAAGAGTTTTTGGCAGTCATCCCTGAAACGTATTCAAATGACATTGAAGGCGTGACTACTACAGGCGGTTTCAAAATTGATGGTTTTGTAAAAGGATTGGTGACAGAAACTAGTATTCCAAAAATGGACATCAAGATGGTGTCCAACAATGCTTCCTTTAAATATCCCAGCCTTCCTAAAAGTGTAGAGGATATCTCCATCAATGCGAGTATTAAAAATGATTCTGGAAATATGGATGATACCTATGTAAGCATTCGTGATTTACAATTTAGAATCGATCAAGATGTATTCAAGTCCTCCGCAACGCTTAAAAATCTCACTAAAAATATGTTGGTGGATGCCACTGTTGACGGGACTTTAAATTTAGCAAACATAAGTAAAGCGTATCCCGTAGAACTAGATACCGAATTAAGCGGAACACTAAATGCAAAGTTGCACACTGTTTTTGATATGAATGCCATTGAAACCAATGCGTATGAACGCACACAAAACAATGGAACTATTGCGGTTTCCAACTTCGTTTTTTCTTCTGAAGAATTGGTGAACCCTATTCATATCTCTAAGGTAGATGTTGAATTCAAACCTGGATTAGTGATGCTTCAATCGTTTGTCGCCACAACGGGTAAAAGTGACCTCGCCGCAACGGGCACTATTTATAATTTATTAGGATTTCTTTTAAGTGATAAAAACCTTCAAGGGGATTTCAAACTCAACTCAAATATCTTTGCTGTCAGCGATTTTATGGCTGAAAGTAATGGGGAGTCCACAGAAACGGAACCCACAGAATCCCTGAAAATCCCTGCGTTTTTAGAGTGTACTTTGACAGCAGATGCGAAAACAGTTCTCTATGACAATTTAACGCTCGAAGATGTGAAAGGAACGGTGGTTCTAAAAGACGAAAAAGCGACTTTAAAAGATATGTCGTCCAGAATTTTTGATGGGAATTTAACCATCAACGGTACGGTGGATACGCAGCCAGACACCCCAATATTTGATTTGGATCTTGGGGTGGATCGTTTTGATATTTCACAATCCTTCAACAGTTTGGAGTTACTTCAAAACATAGCACCCATTGCCAAAGCATTGCAAGGGAAATTGAACAGTACCTTTAAAATTTCAGGAGATTTATCCAACGATTTCACTCCTGACTTAAACTCCATTACTGGAGACGCCTTTGCGGAGTTGTTGACCACCAAAGTAGAACCTAAAAACGCCGCTGTTTTTAATGAATTAGAAGGGGCTTTAAGCTTTGTGGATTTTGACAAGCTGGATTTAAAAGACTTAAAAACGAAGCTCGATTTTAAAAATGGAGCGGTGAATGTCAGTCCTTTTGACGTGAGCTATGAGGACATTACAATTACTGTTGCAGGGTCTCACAGTTTTGATAAAACCATGAGCTATAATGCAGTTTTTGAGGTGCCTGCCAAATACTTTGGAAATGAGGTCAATAATTTAATTGCTAGCATTGGTGATGCTGAGGCCGAAAACCTCACAGTTCCTGTCACTGCAACCATTGGCGGCAGCTATACAAGTCCAAAGGTGTCAACCGATTTGACCTCTGGTGTTTCCAGCTTGACCAAACAGCTCATTGCCATTCAGAAACAAAAATTAATCAATCAAGGGACTGACCAAATTAAAGATGTATTGGGTGGATTGCTAGGAGGGAACTCCTCAAAAACAGATTCTACATCTACCGAGACCAAAAACCCGGTTAAAGATATTCTTGGCAGCTTTTTGGGTGGGAAGAAAAAGGATTAAGGGTTTATGGAAATATTATAATTTCTTACTCAATTATTTCTTTTTAAGTTTTCTTTTCTCTTATCCGGCACGAGCAAAAGATGTTCGCGCTAGCTGGGATTGGGAAATTATACTACTCGATGTAAAAAAAACAAGTAGAAATATTATGCATTGTAAATACTTCATAATAATATATTTTTTAGTTACTAATAGCCACTAGAAATCTACCCTAAGCCATACGACTCAAGCAATGTGCTACATAGTAGGTGTTTAAAAAAAAATAAAAGGCTGACTAATAGAAGTTCATCAGCCTTTTGTGTTACGAGTAAAATGGGATTTCAACTTAGTTTTTCTCAACCAATTTTGCTTCAAGAGATTTTATACGTTTTTCT
Organism: Formosa sp. Hel1_33_131; assembly: GCF_001735745.1. Lineage (NCBI taxonomy): Bacteria > Pseudomonadati > Bacteroidota > Flavobacteriia > Flavobacteriales > Flavobacteriaceae > Formosa > Formosa sp. Hel1_33_131. Next base: position 134,566 of record NZ_CP017260.1, on the reverse strand, counting down.
TGTTCAATGGTATAAAGCGTTAGCTCTTCTACTTTTTGTAGTAGTAAGGTGGTCATTTCTTTAAGTTGTAAACCTTCTTCTTTAATAGTGGCTGCGCTTGGGACTTCTGGCAAGTGGTGGTTGGCTTTTGTAAAGGCTTCGACTTCTTCTAAACTAGGCATTACGTAGTCTGCTTTTAATGCAGATGTGCCTGTGTAATATTTTTGGAATACATAATCCGCTGGTATGGTACTTTCCATAACAACCTCTACTTCTCCACATAAAATCTTCCCTTTTACGGTGAGTTTTTCTGATGGATTTTTTGTGCCAATACCAACATTTCCATTGTTTTTTAGAGTCATTTTCACTGTAGGATTAGTCTCTCCTGCAGTTTGGGTTTCAAAAAGAAGAGCTTCTCCTTGTGTACCACATCCATCCATTTTTGATACGATTCTACTTGTCGGATAATTTTTTAATCCCCCATTCCAAAATTCAATAGAGGTTCTTTGGTTACAAGCCCATTTAGAGTTTCTTAACTTCAATATTGGTAGGTCAGTACTGATACCTGTTATATCTAATTTAGCTGAAGGGTTTGTTGTGCCAATCCCAACATTTCCGTCAGGTTTTATAGTCATTAAATGATTAGTTCCTTTGTTAAAAAAATAAATATTTCCAATAGTTTTTTCAACACTACCGATATACATATGATTAGAAGAATTCAGTCCAAAAGCTCTAGAAAACCCAGATTCACCATTTTTTTGAATTCTTATGTAATCAACAGAATTTGCTAAATCAACATCTTGAGCATAAGATGAACATGTTGCGATAATAAAAAGTAAAATTATTTTTTTCATAATATTTGTATTTAAGTGTTAATGTTTATTTTACAAAGTTGTGCCTTTAAATGGAATGACTCCATTGCTGCACAAAGCCTCTCGACCTTGAGCCATTTACTTAGTATTTAAATATCCCCTCAAAATGCAGATTCCCAAAACAGACTCTATTAAAGAGGTTCTTAGCACTACAATCAAATACAAAAAAGAAAAATCGGTTGTGAAGAAAAGCGTTGGGGCTTAAATTCTGGATAAATATATAAAAAAAATCGATACACTTTTAAATAATTGTATTTTTGCGGCTCTATGGATTCAATCACTCAAATTGTATTAGGTGCCGCTTGTGGCGAAGCCGTTCTCGGAAAGAAAATTGGCAACCGTGCCTTGCTTTTTGGAGCGATTGGTGGCACCATTCCCGATTTGGATGTGTTTGTCGGAAAATGGCTTTTCAACAACGAAATCGATGCGATGGCGTTTCATCGGGGGTTTATGCACTCATTTCTCTTTGCCATTCTGGCGGCCGTTGGGTTTGGAATGCTGGTATTTTGGATTTATAACCGTGGAAAACGTTTTGGCATGACCACTCAAAACCAATGGATGTGGCTGTTTTTTGCGTCTATTTTTACCCACCCTATTTTAGATTCGTTTACCGCTTATGGTACACAACTGTTTGCGCCTTTTTCAGATTACAGAGTCGCGTTTAATAATATTGCCGTTGCCGACCCACTATACACACTTCCTTTTTTAATTGCCTTAATTGTGATGATGTGTTTCAAACGCTCTTCAGCCAAACGTCGCTTGTTTCTAAAGATAGGCTTGGGGATCAGTTCTCTGTACATGATTTTGACCCTCGTGAATAAGAACCACGTACATGGGGTGTATAAACAGGCGTTGGAACAGCAACAAATTGATTATTTGCGTTTTCAAACCCAGCCCACCATATTGAATAATATTTTATGGTATGGCATTGCCGAAACTGCCGATGCCTATTATGTGGGATTTTACTCGATTTTAGATACAGAAGCCACCATAAGTAAATGGCACAAACTCCCTAAAAACCATGAGTTGATTGAAGGAATGCCCAAAGATTTAAAAACCCTTGCGTGGTTTAGTGGTGGTTATTATAACTTAAACGAAACCGGCACACCAGATACCTTTTTATTTAAAGATTTACGCTACCCATTGATGGATGAAAACGATCCAAACTCCTCTATTTTTAAATTCACCATTACCAAAACAAACGACCGCTGGGAAGCCGCACCATTTTACGCCTCCGATCTGAGTGAAGACGCTTTTGAAGCTTTTTGGACCCGTATAAAAGGGATTTAAGATAAAATCCCTACCGTTTTCATACAGCCTTTCATCAGTTGGTACGTCCGTTCAATATCGTTATCCAATCCAATAGAAAAACGAATCAGGCCTTCACCAAGTCCCATTTCTTTTTGTTCATCTTCTGGAATTTCCGAAGAAGTAGAACTGCCTGGTGCACTAAACAAGGTTTTATAAAATCCTAAACTCACCGCCAAATATCCTAAGTTTTCTTTTTGCATGAGTTCCATGAGCGCATTGGCTTTCTCTAAACTTCCAGCATCAATCGTCATCATGCCTCCAAATCCGTATTCGGCATTCATCATCTGTTTATAAATTTTATGAGAGGGATGCGACTCCAGTCCGGGGTAAACCGTTGTGATGCCATCACTCTGAAACTTTTCAGCCAAATACTGCGCATTCATACTGTGTTGTTTCATTCGGATATGAAGTGTTCTAAGATTTTTTAAAATGGATGACGCAGGACGGCTGTCCATTGTAGAACCAAATAACATGGCAGCACCATCGATCAAACTTCTCAAACTGTCAATCATTTCTTGGGTGCCACAGACCACACCACCAATGGTATCAGACGTTCCATTGATAAACTTGGTTAAACTGTGAATGACAATATCCGCCCCCAATTTGTTTGGTGAAATTGACAAAGGCGAAAACGTATTATCGACTACCAATTGTAAATTGTATTTTTTAGCCAGTGCTGCCAACCCTATAATATCAGCCACCTCCAAAAGGGGATTGCTTACAGATTCGCAATAAAGGACTTTGGTTTGTGGAGTGATGGACGCTTCCACAACGTCTAGCTTGGTAATGTCCACAAAACTCGTTTGAATGTTTAGTTTGGGTGCAAAGTTTTTTAGAAACGCATACGTCCCTCCATAAATTGTACGGCTCGACACCACGTGGTCGCCTGCGCCACAGAGTTGCATAAGCACTGCTGTAATGGCACCCATTCCAGACCCAAAGACATTGGCGGTTTCAGTGCCTTCCAAAGCGGCGAGGGCTTCGCTTAAATATAGATTAGAAGGAGTGGTGTGACGTGCATATAAATGACAACCTTCGGTATTGCCTTCAAAAGTGTCTGACATTGTTTTGGCAGAGACGAAAGTAAAGGTCGTCGCATCTGAAATGGATGGATTGACTCCTCCAAATTCTCCAAAATATTGTAAGTCTTGTATGTTGTCTGCGGGTTTAAAAGCCATGGTTAGTTAGTTTAAATGTTTTCCCAAATTTGAAGCTATTTAGAATTAAAAACAACAACTATATTCATTTTCAATAAATAAAACTAATTAGTAGTCTAAATATAGATAATTAATTTATATTTTTGATCTAAACTATTTTTAACCAGAAATTTATCCAAAATGAAATTAGATTCCATAGATACACAATTGCTGAACTTTCTTCAAAAAGATGCCAAACAAACCAATAAAGAACTGGCATCCAAGCTAGACATGTCCGTGACGGCTGTTTATGAGCGCATCAAAAAACTTGAAAAAGCGGGGGTCATTGATAAATATGTTGCTTTGCTTAACAAGCAAAGTGTTGGCAAGGCATTTGTCGCTTTTTGCCATATAAAACTGGTAAAATATTCTCAAGAACTGGTGCGTCAATTTGAAAAAGAAGTGGCTACGATTGATGAGGTATTGGAAGCTTACCACTTGAGTGGTGATTATGATTATTTGCTTAAAGTACATGTCGAAGATATGGAGTCTTTTCGGGAATTTATGGTGAGTAAACTCACAAATATAGATCATATAGGCAGTAACAATAGTATGTTTGTGATTTCAGAAGTAAAACATACCACGGCCGTCAATATTTAGACATCAAATTATTCTTCCATTGAATATATGTTTGTATTTTTGTATTAAATTTAAAAACAATCTATTATGAAATCATATGATGTTGCTATCATAGGATCTGGGCCTGGCGGCTATGTCGCTGCCATCCGTTGCGCACAGTTAGGAATGAAAACTGCGATTATTGAAAAATATGCAACTTTGGGAGGCACTTGTTTAAACGTAGGCTGTATTCCAAGTAAAGCATTGTTGGATTCTTCGCACCATTACGAAGATGCAGTAAAGCATTTTGAAGCACACGGCATTGAAATCCCAGGCGAGATCAAAGTCAACCTCGAAAAAATGATTGGTCGGAAACAAGCAGTTGTCGATCAAACCACTGGGGGAATAGATTTTCTAATGACCAAAAATAAAATTGATGTCTATCATGGAATGGGGGCTTTTAAAGATGCGACTCATATCACCATTACTGGTGATACCAATGAAGAAATCGAAGCGAAGCATAGCATCATTGCAACAGGAAGTAAGCCAACGACTTTGCCATTTGCAACGGTCGATAAAGAACGCATCATAACCTCTACTGAGGCGTTGAAATTAAAAGAAATTCCAAAACACTTAATCATTATTGGTGGTGGTGTGATTGGATTGGAACTCGGACAAGTTTACAAACGTCTTGGATCAGATGTGACAGTCATAGAATATATGGACCGCATCATTCCAACCATGGATTCTGGACTGTCTAAAGAATTAAATAAAGTATTTAGAAAACAAAAATTTAAGATTAATGTTTCTCACAAAGTCACGCAAGTTGAGCGCAACGGAAATGAAGTGACTGTAAAAGCAGAAAACAAAAAAGGAGAGCTGGTAGAATTTAAAGGCGACTACTGTTTGGTATCTGTGGGAAGAAGCCCATTCACCGCAGGTTTAAATGCAGAATCTGCAGGGGTGAAGCTCACCGATCGTGGACAGGTAGAAGTCAATGGACACTTACAAACCTCTGCGTCTAATATTTATGCGATTGGCGATGTGGTCAAAGGCGCCATGTTGGCACACAAAGCTGAAGAAGAAGGGGTATTTGTCGCGGAAACAATTGCGGGTCAAAAACCACACATTGATTACAACTTAATCCCTGGGGTCGTTTACACATGGCCAGAAGTAGCTTCTGTTGGAAAAACAGAAGAACAATTGAAGGAGCAAGGGATCGCTTATAAAACAGGGCAATTTCCAATGCGTGCTTTGGGACGTAGCCGTGCCAGTATGGATTTGGATGGATTTGTTAAAATCTTAGCCGACCAAACTACGGACGAAGTTTTAGGAGTTCACATGATTGGTGCCCGTTGTGCCGATTTAATTGCAGAAGCCGTAGTGGCGATGGAATTCAGAGCGTCTGCCGAGGATATCTCTAGAATGTCACACGCACATCCAACATTTGCAGAAGCCATCAAAGAAGCAGCCCTTGCTGCTACTGAAGACCGTGCCTTGCATATCTAAAGAAAATAAAATTTAGTACCCGAGGCTGTCCGAAAAGTAAATAAAACGGTCATTCTGAAATAAATTCAGCTTGACAGGAAAAAGACTTTTCAGACAGCCTCTTTTTGCTTTTATTTTAATATTTTTAGTTTCAAGGTCTTATAGTTATTAATTTTCATTATATTTAACTAGTTGATTAGCAGTATTTTGACTAATCTTTTTATGAAATAGTTAAACAAGATTATTAATAACAGGTTGGTGACATTTTTAAGGCATCAATGATAATACACAAATCTAACTTTGAATGATTCTTATTTACCATACAAACTAACAGATGAGTTGTTAGTAGAGCTAATTGTAAGCTCGCAAGATCCTTTGCTATTTAAGGTTTTGTACGAACGCTACGTCTTAATGGTATTTAATAAATGTTTGAGTTTTTCAAAAAACAATCAAGAAGCCGAAGATATTTGTCAAGATATTTTTCTGAAATTAGTGGTTAAAATTCACAGTTTTCGGGGCGCTTCTAAATTTTCTACTTGGTTATACTCCTTTACGTATAATCATTGTGTGAATTATTACCATCGAAATAAGTTTAAAAAATTTGAAAAAAATGCTTCAAACATTGAACAAATGTGTGATGAGGTCATAGCACAGGCAACTGAAGAGGATTTGGATCAGTTGTTAAAGTTAGAAAAATTGAGTGAAGCATTGGAGCTAATCCCTTTTGAAGACAAGCAAATTTTAATGTTGAAGTACCAAGATTTTAAAAGTATTAAGGACCTCATGGAGCTTCATAACGCAGGAGAAAGTGCCATCAAAATGAGATTGAAACGTGCCAAAGAAAAACTCTTGGGCGTTTACAATGTTGTGTATTTTCAAGCATTGCTTTAACCCTTATTTCTTATTCCGTTTGTTATAATTTTTATCGCCTCTTGTTTGTGGTTTTTTGTATTTCTTAGCAATAATAAATTTATAAGAACCTCCTAAATTTTCCTTTGTATTTTTTTCTTTTTTATCGTGGAAAGCCGGCCCTGGCGCATCTTCATCTCTTTGTTTGTGAGGATTGTAAGGCTCATTAATTTGTGGACGCTCTTCTTCAATGAGTTCTTTTGAAATTTCGACCACTTCAGGAATGTCTAACGTTTCAATGTTCATTTGCATTAAAGCTTCAATCGCATCTTTAGAATCGGTCTCATCAACTTTTGAAAGTAGAATACTCGTTCCTTTTCGTTTCGCACGTCCTGTTCGACCAATACGGTGCATATAATTTTCGGGATACTCAGGAGTGTCAAAATTGATCACATGCGATACATCGTCAATATCCAATCCACGTGCCATGACATCTGTAGCCACTAAAATTCTATTGAAACCCTCTCTAAATTGTTCAATACTTCGCAAACGGTAATTCTGGGTTTTGTTGGAGTGAATCACACAACAGTCGTCATTAAAGACTTCTTCAAGGGATTCAAACAGACGGTCCGCCATACGTTTGTTGGAAACAAAAATGAGGACGCGGTAAAACACATCGCGTTCTTCCATTAAGAACCGAATCAAATTTACCTTTGTATAATAATTGGGAACATCGTAACGAAACTGCATGATATTCTCTAGAGGTGTCCCAGAAAGTGCGACTGAAATACGCTCCGGATTGATGAAAAAATCGGTAATCAAAGCATCCACATCTGTGGTCATCGTTGCCGAAAACATAATATTCTGACGGCGTTCTGGTAGCAAGTCAAAAATGTTAATCAATTGGTGTCTAAACCCTAAATCGAGCATGACATCCACTTCATCAATCACCAGTTTTTGTATGCTTTTAAGTTGTAGTACCCGACTCAATGCCAAGTCATACAAGCGTCCAGGAGTGGCCACAAGAATGTCAATTCCGGCTGCTATTTGTTGTTTTTGAGTGTTGATATTGGTGCCGCCATAAACGCCCAAAACACGGTTATTCGTATAAACGTTTAGATCCGTTAAGGAGTCTACCACCTGGACTACAAGTTCACGTGTAGGTACTAAAATCAAAACACGTGGGTTCTCTTGAGTCGAATAGGTGAGGTTTCTCACCAAAGGCAAGGAGTAAGCCAATGTTTTTCCCGTTCCCGTTTGAGCAATTCCAACCACATCTTTTCCTGCACAGATGACACTGAAAGCCGCCTCCTGAATGGGAGTGGGTTCAATAAATCCTAAATCCTGAAGCGCATTGCTTAAGGGAGTGGTTAATTTAAAGTCTTCGAAAGATAACATTGGAACTAATTTTGTGGCAAAGGTAAGGTATTCTTGTAAAGTGACGATTTATTATTTAGAACTGATTAACTTTGTATTGAAAATAAACAATCATTGCGAGACCATAAAGAAATTACACTCCGTTCGGTAGAAGGATTTAAAACTCAGTTATTAGCTTGGGCTCAACAATTTGAAGACATTGTTTGGCTAGATTCTAACCAGTCCTTACAACCCCATAGCAGCTATGATTGTATCTTAGCGGTAGATGCTTTTACAGGCATTCAGACCGATTCTGACAATGGTTTTAAAAAATTAAAAGAATACCAATCCATCACCAACGATTGGATTTTCGGATATCTTTCATATGATTTAAAAAATGATACCGAACCTCTAAAGTCTCAAAATTTTGATGGGCTCGATTTCCCAGACCTTTGTTTTTTTCAACCTAAAAAATTATTTTTATTTAAAGACAATACATTAACAATTAAGTATTTAAATTATGTTTCTGGTGAGGTGGATACCGATTTAGAATCGATTGAAACGTTTTCATTACAAAACGATCCATCCCATACAAATGACATTCAAATTGAATCTCGTATTTCAAAAAAATACTATATTAATAAGGTAAGTACACTATTGTCTCACATCCACAGAGGCGATGTTTATGAAGCTAATTTTTGTCAAGAATTTTATGCGCATGCAGATTTGAATCCTTTAGAAACGTATTTTAAATTGAATAAAATTGCAGAAGCACCCTTTGCAACCTTTCTTAAAAATGGAGATAAATTTTTATTATCCTCTTCCCCAGAACGGTATCTAAAAAAGGTGGGGCTAGACATTACCTCTCAGCCCATCAAAGGGACTACCAAGCGGTCTGAGCATGCAGAAGAAGATGCGAACTTAAAAACAACTTTAGAAAGCGACCCAAAAGAACGCAGTGAAAACATTATGATTGTTGATTTAGTACGGAATGACCTGTCTAAAATCGCTCAAAAAGGAACGGTCAACGTTTCGGAACTCTGTCAAATACATAGTTTTAAACAAGTTCACCACATGATTTCAACGGTTCAAGCAAAGGCATTGCCAACCATTTCTGCGGTGGATATTATTGCAGCCACATTCCCAATGGGTAGCATGACTGGGGCTCCAAAAATTTCAGCAATGAAAATTATAGAGGCGCTTGAAGACACCAAGAGGGGGCTTTATTCTGGTGCGGTTGGATACTTTACTCCTGAAGGAGATTTTGATTTTAATGTGGTGATTCGAAGTATCTTGTACAACGCTTCCAAGTCGTATATTTCATTTTCTGTTGGGAGTGCCATCACCTCAAAAAGTACTCCAGAAAAGGAGTATGACGAATGTCTTGTGAAAGCCAAAGCAATGCGTAGTGTTTTGGAGAATTAATTTGTAGTTTTGTCACATGTTAAAAGTCTTTCAACATCTTTTACAAAACCGATTTTCTTTTTTAAAAGAAGCTCCTTTGTTGCTCGCAGTTTCAGGGGGATTGGACAGTATGGTATTGACTGATTTATGTGTGAATTCAGGTTTAAATATTGCGTTGGCACATTGTAACTTTAAGTTAAGAGCTGATGAAAGTGATGCCGATGAACGCTTTATTAAAGACTTTTCAAAAACTCATAATTTAGAAGTTTTCACTACTCATTTTGATACTGAAGCGTTTGCACAGACTAGTAAGCAATCCATCCAAATGGCAGCACGTCAATTGCGCTATGAATGGTTTGATTCTCTGCAAAAGCAACATGAGTTTGAATATGTTTTAACCGCTCACCATGCCGATGATAATTTAGAAACCGTTCTCATCAACTTATCTCGTGGTACGGGATTGGAAGGACTGATGGGGATTCCTGAAATTAACGGGTCTGTAGTACGTCCATTGTTAGAATTATCGAGAGATCAGATTCATGATTTTGCAGTTCAAGAAAAGATTTCTTGGCGTGAGGATAGCTCAAATAAAAGCACAAAATATCTGCGTAATAATTTACGCCATACCATCATTCCACTTTTGAAAGACTTGAACCCTTCCTTTATTGAAAGTTTTCAAACCACTCAAAATCATTTGAAGGATACACAATCCATTTTGGAAGATTATATGTTAGAAATAGAGGACAAGGTGATTGAATCCATTGATGAAAATCAAATTGTCTATAATATAGACCAACTCCAATCCTTAAACAATCCTAAAGCGTATTTATACCAGTTGTTAAAAACGTATAATTTCTCCGATTGGTCACAAATCACAGCACTTTTAGAGGCGCAGTCTGGAAAACAGATTACGTCTTCTACCCATCGTTTACTAAAAAACAGATCACAATTAATTTTAAGTAAACTGAACTCATTTTCGGAAGTGTCAATTTTAATTGAGGCCACAGAAACAAATATTTCTATTCCAGACCAACCGTTTGATTTAAAGTTAGAAATCACCACTTCTATCGGGTCATCTTCTAAAGACGTTTTGTATTTGGATTTTGAATCCTTAGAATTCCCTTTACGATTGAGTCACTGGAAGTCGGGAGATTATTTTTATCCCTCTGGCATGAGCGGAAAAAAGAAATTAAGTAAGTATTTTAAAGATGAAAAATTCTCTTTAATAGATAAAGAAAACACTCTCGTCATGTATAGTGGCGATGCAGTTGTTTGGATTGTTGGCAGGCGTGCAGACCAACGTTTTTTAGCAACCGAAAAGAGCCCTAAAATTTTAAAACTATCAATCGAACGCAATGCCTATAGTTAAAAGTAATTTCAAAGCGCATTTCGGGTTTCGAAGTGGATTTATAGCTACCGTCTATTCGGGGCTGATACGGCGTTTGAAAATCAAGCAATTTAGAGAACGCATCACTTTAAGGGATGATGACTTTATTGATTTGGATTGGAGTTACAGTCCAACGCCCTCAAAATCGGTGATTATCCTATTTCATGGTTTGGAAGGACATGGACAACGCCCCTATATCACAGGAGCCGCATTGCACTTTAATGAACAAAATATCGATGCGATTTGTGTTAATTTCCGCTGTTGTAGTGGCGAATTAAATAAGTATTATACAAGCTACCATTCAGGTAAAACAGACGATATAGAGGATCTTATTCAACATGTAATCTCACTGGATAAATACGACTCTATTTTCCTAAAAGGCATCAGTCTTGGGGGGAATATTTTGTTGAAATATTTAGGTGATGGAACGGTTGTTCCGCCGCAAGTCAAAGCAGCAATGGCAGTGTCTGTGCCTTGCGATTTATCAGGGTCGGCGAAAGCCTTACACGCCTTAAAAAACTTACCTTACCATATCAATTTCAAATGGGGATTGATCCAACGTTTGAAGTTAAAACAAAAGCAATTTCCGGAAGCGATTACTAAAGCCAAAATTAGAAGCATCAAAACACTCAACGATTTTGATGAAGTCTATACCTCTCGAGCACATGGATTTGAAAACGCACAAGACTATTATAAAAAATGCAGCAGTTTGCAGTTTTTGAATGCCATCAAAACACCTGTCTTGATTTTAAATGCGCTAAACGATTCGTTTTTATCGGAAGCCTGTTTCCCATTTGAGGAAGCTGAAAAGAATCCAAATGTGTATTTAGAAACGCCCAATCGTGGTGGACACGTTGGGTTTATCAGTCGGAATGGGTATTATTATAATGAAACGCGTGCGTTAGAATTCTTTTTAGAAACTAAGTAAGGTCTTGTAAATTTTATCCATTGGAAAGCCCATTACATTAAAATAGGAACCTTCAATTTTAGTAACCCCAATCTGTCCAATCCAATCTTGAATGCCGTAAGCCCCCGCTTTATCAAGCACTTTAAAATTATCGATATAATACCATATTTCGGCGTCGCTCAGTTCTTTAAACGTCACTTTGGTAATCGAATTGATGGTTTTTTGTGATACTGTAGATTTAAAACATACCGACGTAATCACCTCATGTGTACGACCACTTAATATTTTTAGCATTTCAAAAGCATCGTTGTTGTCTTTTGGTTTTCCGAGGGCTTGATTGTCAAACCACACAATGGTATCACTTGTAATAAGAATGTCATTCGGGTTCAATTCCTCTAAAAACGGCATTGATTTAAGTTGCGCCAAATAATCAGATATTTCAAAATGTCGAAGCCTGTGAGGGTATTCTTCTTTTACTGATTTGATTCGGATTTCAAAATCCAGTCCGAGTCCTTTGATCAATTCCTGTCTTCTAGGGGATGAAGAGGCTAAGATGATGTGTTTAGATTTTAAAAGGTCTGCGAGCATAGTTTATAGATTAATCATATCGAGCATCAAATGCTTTCATCCATTGGCCTTGTACTTTCAGAACTTGTTCAATAATATCACGAGCTGATCCATCGCCCCCATTTTTATGTGAGATGTATTTTGATACTGCTTTCACTTCTGGAACTGCATCTTGCGGACAGGTAGGAAGTCCAACGAGTTTCATCGGTGGAATGTCTGGAATATCATCACCCATATAGACTGCGTTTTCGGCTTTCAATTGATGCTTGTCAAACAATTCCTTGAGATGCACAACCTTATCATGCGCTCCTAAACTAATTTCTTGAACACCCAAGCCTTCCAGGCGTTTGCGAACTCCTTCGTTTTTTCCACCTGAAATAATGCAAACTAAAAAGCCAGCATCGACCGCCGTTTTTAAGGCAAATCCATCTCTAGTACTCATCTTACGAAGCATTTCACCTTCGGAAGTCACTAAGACCGAGGAATCGGTGAGGACGCCATCGACATCAAAAATAAACGCCTTAATATCTTTTAAGTATTCTTTATAACTTTTTGAATCCATGTGTATTTTTTATTGATTGTGTAAGTTGCTCATAAATTGATTGGTATTCGGGGTGGCTTTCTAAAGTTCTCAAATGTTGATTAATGGTCACGCGGTCGTTGCGTTTTGCAGGCCCCGTTTGTGCAGCGTAAGGAGATATGTATTGTACTTTTTTGGCAGTCTCTAAAATTAACGGTTTTAAAACATCAAAATTAATACTTTTAAAATCGGACAACTCGTGTGCAATTCGATACAATTGATTGGAGAAATTATTGATAAACACCGCCGATAAATGCAAAGCTTGACGTTGCTCGGTATTGATCATATAAGATGGACTTCCCATTTCAATGGCTAAGTTTTTAAGAAATTTTGAATCTTCTTTTTCCATTGTTTCAATGCAGAATGGAACGTCTGAAAACGCGACTTCTGAAGTCAACGAAAATGTTTGAAGCGGGTAAAAAACACCTCTTCGGAGTTTCATGTCTAACTGTTTCATCGCCACACTTCCAGAAGTATGAACCACCAACCGATTTTCAAAAGGGAGTTGTTTGGACAGATCGGAAACGGCTTTATCACTCACGGCAATGATGTACACATCCGCTAGTTTTAAATGCTCTAAATCATGACACAATTCAACGTCTTTGATCGGTGACTTGACTCCTTTCGGATCTCGACAATACCATTGAACCAAACTCAAGTTTTCTGCGGTTTGAATTGCCTTGACCAAGTGCGTTCCTACATTTCCAGCTCCTAAAATTACGACAGATATCATTTAGCTAAAATAAACAAGTAATCGGTCATTTGAAAGTTTAAAGAACCCAATGCCAATTTTTTATTTAAATTACTGTTAAAACCGATAAACATAAATGACTTTTTCTATTAATATAAGTACCTTTGCAACTCAATAAAACGAGCCAATTTAGGATGCTAAAAAAACTAACAAATATACTTTTTTCTACCCGCTTAACAGGGACATTATTCATCGTTTTTGCCATTTCCATGGCGGTAGGAACGTTTATGGATCAGGGGCAAAGTACCTCTCCAACCCCGTACTCCCGAACATTGATTTACAATGCGCTTTGGTTTGAAGCGATCATGGTGGTGTTTATCATCAATTTTGCAGGAAATATTTTTAGATACCGACTGTTGAGAAAAGAAAAATGGGCAACGCTAACACTTCATTTATCGTTTATATTTATTTTGTTTGGAGCATTTTTGACACGTTACCACGGATTTGAGGGCATGATGTCCATCAGAGAAGGAGCGACTGAAAGTACATTTTTATCTCAAAAAACATATTTAACAACGTATATTGATGGTGATTTTGAAATCAACGGGCAGCTTCAGCGTCGTGTTCATGAAGATGAAGTCGATTTTTCTCCTCGCCTTACAAATAAATACATTCTTAAAACTTCTTACGATACAACGCCTATTACCATTGAATTGGTTGATTTTATTGGAGGTGCAGAAGAAGACATTGTCCCCACTGATGATGGCGAATACTACCTGAAAATTGTAGAAGCGGGCGATGGTGCCCCGCACAACCACTTTCTGAAATTGGGACAAGTGAGCAGCATTCACAATGTGTTGTATGCGCTTAATAAACCCACAGACGGCGCGATTAATATTACCTATTCAGAAACGGAATTGACCATACAATCTCCTTATGAAGGAGAATATATGACCATGGCGACTAGAGTTCAAGGGCGTTTGGTAAAAGACAGTATTCAGCCACTCGCATTGCGCTCGCGTTATATTATCGGAAATCAAGCGATTGTGTTTCCAAAACCGGTGGTCAAAGGTGCGTTTGATGTCGTAAAAAAATCGAGATTGCTTAAAGGGGACGAAGATGGTATTGCCTTGAAAATATCGGCTAATGGCAGCACCAAAATTTTGAAATTGCTAGGAGGGAAGGGCTCTAACAATCCGTTTAAAGATATTGAAGTGGGCGGTTTGGAATTTAATTTTAAATATGGATCGAAGCTTTTAGACCTTCCTTTTGAAATTAAACTCAATGATTTTATAGCGGAACGCTATCCCGGTACCGAAAAAAGCTATGCCTCTTTTGAAAGTAAAGTCACTGTTTTGGAGGCTCAAGAAGAAGATTTCGATTTTCACATTTATATGAACAATATTTTGGACCACCGTGGTTATAAGTTTTTTCAAGCCAGTTTTGATCCGGATGAAAAAGGAACCATTTTATCTGTCAATCATGATTATTGGGGGACTTGGTTTACCTATTTGGGCTACTATTTATTGTATTTTGGTTTGATGGCGATCTTGTTATCAAAACATGCACGTATGGAATCCTTGCGCAATCAACTCGATAAAATCAAGAAAAAGAAATCGAAATTAGCGATGCTAGTTTTGTTTCTAATGTCCTTTAATGGGGTTGCACAAACGTCGCACGGATCGGATCATGAAAATTTACGTCCGAGCACCATACAATTAGATTCCATTTTAAAACTGAATATCACACCAGTTAGTCAGGCAGATCGGTTTGGGCATTTGGTCATTCAAGATACGGATGGACGGATGAAACCCGTAAACACTTATGCTTCAGAATTGCTTCGGAAACTGAGCAAAAAAGATGTATATAAAGATTTTGATGCCAATCAAGTGTTTTTATCAATGCAAGAAAGTCCACAACTCTGGTACAATGTTCCAATTATTTTCTTAAAAGCTAAAAAGGCAGATACCATTCGGACCATTTTGGGCTTAGAAAAAACTGCTAAATATGCGGCTTTGGTGGACTTTTTAGACCCTAAATTAAATTATAAATTAGGACCTTATTTGGATGAAGCTTACAGTGCGCAGGTGCCTACAGCCATTCAAAAAATATTTAAAGATACAGATCAACGTGTGAGTTTATTATTTAATACTCTAGATGGAAGCGGCTTGCGTTTATTTCCAATTCCAGACGATGAAAACAATAAATGGGTCTCTTCAAATGAGTTTAGAGAAGGCGCCTACCAGCTACAAGATTCTCTTTATGGCAATTTCATCAAAACAGGGTTTATGGCGTATATGGCCACCTTACAAAATGACAAGGTTTTAAAAACGGATTTTTCTAAAAGCCAACAATTATTAGATGCGATTAAGAAAACGCAAATAAAATTTGGGGGTGATACCACGATTTCTGAAGATAAAATTGCAACCGAAATTCTATACAACCGCTATGATATTTTCAAAAAACTATTCGAGTATTATATGTATGCAGGTGTTTTGATGTTTTTATTGTTGATTGTTCAGATTTTTAAAGACCGCAGTAAGTACATAAACGTCTCTGTTAAAGTTTTTAAATACGCTATTTTAGGATTGTTTGCACTGCATACTGCTGGGCTTATTGTGCGTTGGTATATTTCTGGTCATGCCCCTTGGAGTGACGCCTATGAATCTATGATTTATGTGGCTTGGGCTACGATGGCTTTTGGAGTGATGTTAGGAGTTAAAAGCGATTTGACCTTTGCATCCACCGCTTTTGTGACCGCTATGATTTTGATGATTGCACACTGGAATTGGATGGATCCTTCCATCGGAAACCTGCAGCCCGTCTTAGACAGTTATTGGTTAATGATTCACGTGGCCATCATTGTAGGAAGTTATGGTCCCTTAACATTAGGGATGATTTTAGGGTTAATCACACTCTTATTGATGATTCTAACGACTTCGAAAAACAAGGAAAAGATGGCGTTAAACATCAAGGAATTGACCATTATTAATGAGATGGCGTTGACCGTTGGATTGGTAATGCTTACCATTGGAAATTTCTTAGGGGGTATGTGGGCCAATGAAAGTTGGGGACGCTATTGGGGTTGGGACCCCAAAGAAACGTGGGCACTGATCAGTATTATGATTTATGCGTTTGTGATTCACATGCGTTTGATTCCTGGATTGCGAAGTCGTTTTGGATTTAGTCTGGCTTCTGTTTTAGCCTTTGGAAGTATTATGATGACGTATTTTGGAGTGAATTTTTACCTTGCCGGATTGCATTCCTACGCAAAAGACGATCAAGAAATTAGCGTTACGTATATCGTAACCTCACTTATTGTAATCACGATCATCGCTGTGTTTGCCTACCGAAAACACTTGAAATATTTCAAGAAATAAAGCTAGTCAAAAATAGATTTAATTTTATCGAATTTAATGTCATTGTAATCTGATACTAGCATATCGGCTCTGGTATAGTCCTGATCTTTAGAATTTGCGCTTTTGTAAGCTATACAAAAGATGTTGGCGTCTTTTGCGGCAATGATTCCATTGGTAGAGTCTTCAATCACAAAACACTCTGAAGAAGAGACCCCAGCAGCTTTGGCAGCATTACTAAATATTTCGGGATGTGGCTTGGACGCTTTTAAATCGGCACCGCTCAACTTGTCTTTAAAATAGAGATCCAACTTAAAACGTTTCATCACATTATTGATGGTAAACATAGACGCCGAGGAAGCAACTACTAACGTTAATCCGTTGGCATGGTAATCTTTGATCAGATCTTCGACACCCTCAAGCAGTTGCAAATCTGGATCTTCAAAAAATAATTTCGTAAAATACGCCCGTTTGCCTTTTTCTAAAACAATCGGTAGTAGCGTTAAATCAAAGTGCTTGCAAAGAAACTCACAGATGCCTCTTGTGGACTGTCCCGTAAAACTTCGGTACATCGTTTCAGACACATCGATTCCCACATCATCAAACATCATTTTATAAGCTTTATGGTGTAATGGTTCGGTATCTACAATGACGCCATCCATATCAAAAAGTACTGCTTTTAACATCCTTATTTTTTTTACGAAGATAATAAATAGAGCCAATTAGATTTTAGAAATAAACGGATAATAAAACATTGGTACTTTATAAAACTGTTTGTAGCAAAAGAGAAAAGTAAAAACGATTTAATTGTAGTGTTAACGGTTAGGCTAAGCGTAGTGTTGGGAGAAAATAGAACAATCTCTCTCAGTTTACCACATAGCCAAATGTTTTACTTTGTTTTTAAATTTACTCGTTTCTAAAACAAATCAAAGATATGGCGGCACTATTTCTTGCAATACCTACTCATCCAGCACTCTCCCCACATTACGTTTAGGTGGTATTATGCATTCGCTCTTTCTGAATTCTCATTCTTTAATAACCATTCAAAAACATTCTTATGGACAATACCATTTCGATTCTGCGGAAAAGATTCTGTTGAAAGCAAATACTTTGGATAATTATCTTTAACCTTTTCTAAAGATGCAAATTCACGTTTCTCAGTCTCAGGATTAGAAACCTCCCACGCAACTTGGTAATATTCAATATCGCCATTTCGATTCTTTGCAATAAAATCTACTTCTGCATTACGCAAAGTCCCAGTCCATATTTTGTAGCCTCTTCTTAGCAATTCAAGATATACAATGTTTTCAAGAATATGTCCTTTATCTGACGTTCTATCTCGACCTACTAAGACATTTAAAAGACCTAAGTCAACAAGGTAGTATTTTTCCTGTGTTGCAAGTTGTTTCTTCCCTTTAATATCAAAACGATGCACACAGTAAAAAACAAAACTATGTACTAAATAATTGATAAACTTCTCGACTGTTGCATGATGTACACTTTGATTATCAGCTTTTAATGCTTTTGATATACTACTGGGCGATACTTGATTTCCAATATTTGAGGCTACAAATCTTATAACATTATTAAAAGCTCGTTTATCATTAATCTTATGTCTTTGTGTGATGTCTTTTTCAATAATTGTAGTGTATACAGCTTCAAGATATTCGTATATTTTGTCATAACCTTCATCTCGCAATTCAACCCCTTTAGGCAATGAGGTTTCATTAATGAAATCAAAAAATAAAGCCTCGTAATTTAGATACTTATTACTATAATCAATCTCCCTAATTTTCAAGTATTCCGAAAATGAAAATGGCAATATCGAAATTTCAATATACCTGCCGCTTAATAAGGTTGCCAATTCGCTTGAAAGTAAATATGCATTTGAACCTGTTATGTACACATCGACATTTTCATTAACATATAGCCCATCAACTAACTTCTCAAAATTTGGAATATTTTGAACTTCATCAAGGAATATATAATTATTTTTATCTTCTTTTAATTTTGATTTTATGTCAAAATATATGGTTTCCCACGTTTTATTAAGAAAGTTCTCGGGTAATTCAAAATTATATAACTGTGTCTGTTCTTGACTTACACCAAGTTCAATTAAGTCATTTCGGTACAATTCAAATAGTGTAGATTTTCCAGAACGACGTAAACCCGTAACTACTTTGATTATATCCTTATCTCTGTAAGCCTGTAGTTTGTCAATGTATTCTTGTCTATATACTAATTTTTTCATAAAGCAAAGATATAAATAATTATCAAAACATTCATATCTTGCAGGTTTTGATAATTTACGCTTCGTTTTTCGAGTGATGCATAACTAGTATATATACGCACTCCTTTCGATAGACTCAAGGAACGTGCGTTTATTTCTTTTATACGTTTTCAGTTTATTATATTCTTAATATACTGTTTATCAACGTGTTGATTGTCTATAATTGCATTCATAGTATTTTTTATTTTTGCAAGAGGTTTATTACGCACATGCTTATAAATTCGTGCTACTGCCACGCTTTGGCGTGGTAGTTTATAAAACCTATTTCAATAAAATAATATCTAAAACTTCGGTTAAATTGCGTATTGAAGATTTAGATTTGGGGGCATCCATGCTCAAATTTACAGAATTTTTTGAGATAATAAAAAAATCATGCGAATTTTAATCGAACAATCTAGAATTTCAAATTGAACTCATTAGATTTTAGAAATAAACAGAGAATAAATAACAAATTTTTTATACATTAGATTTAAATAAATGACACCAATGAATTTTTTAAAAAAACTTGGACTCACTAATATGTTATTGCTCGGCTTGTGTGCAATCATTATCTGTGTTTCCGAATACTTGTTTATGACAGGCGATGAGTTACATGGTATTTTTGTAGGGATCTGGGCACCAATGCTTCTAGGTTTAATGATATTCTTTAAACTCTTCCGTCTTGACCGCTAACTCCATCGTCCTCTCATTTTCTATTTTTGTATCTGTATGCGTTGTGATATGGGCTGTTGTTTTAATAAAACAATTTAACGATATTGGAAAAAAATAATAAGACCCTTAATCAATCCTTATGAGCTCTAAAAAACTAGGTTTAAACACTATTTGCACCCATTCAGGGTCCATCGAAGACAAAACCTTTCAAGGGAGTGTGTCGCCACTGTATATGTCAACGTCTTTTAATTTTATGGATGTTGATACCAAGCGCTATCCACGATATTTTAATACGCCAAACCAAGAACATCTATCAAAAAAAATTGCGGCTTTAGAACATGCGGAAGCAGCCTTGATTTTTGGTTCTGGAATGGCAGCAATTTCTGCAACTCTTTTAACCTTTTTAAAATCGGGAGACCATGCAGTGATTCAAAATGATATTTATGGGGGAACGCGTAATTTTATAGAGTCGCATTTCGCGAATTACGGCATAGAATATAGCTTTACGAAAGATTTATCTTACAAGGCATTTGAAGATTGTATTCAATCGAATACCAAATTAATTTATATAGAAACGCCTTCCAATCCACTCATGAAGTTAGTGGATATATTTGCGATTGCGAAATTGGCTAAAAATCATAAGATCATTACAGCTGCAGACAATACATTTGCGTCTCCAATCATTCAAAATCCGATTGATTTAGGGATTGATATTGTGATGCACAGTGCTACTAAATACTTTGGAGGACACAGCGACATTAGTGCTGGTGCGGTGGCTTCCTCTCAAGAAATTATGGATAAAATCTGGAGTCTAGCAAAAGATTTTGGAGGGAACCTGAGTGATTATACCGTTTGGTTGCTCGAAAGAAGTATGAAAACCTTGGGCATTCGTGTGAAAGCACAACAACGCAATGCGAAACGTTTGGCTAAATTTTTAGAAAAACATTCCGCTGTAAAAACAGTCTATTATCCCGGACTAAAATCCAATGAGTATCACAGCTTGGCTAAAATTCAGATGAAAGGGTATGGCGCTATGCTTTCTTTTGAACTTACAGATAAGTACGATGCTGAAAAATTCTTAGAAGCCTTGACACTCATCAAACCTTCTATGAGTTTGGCAGGCGTGGAAAGCACCATGTTATTGCCATCAAAAACTTCCCATGCATTACTCTCTGAATTTGATCGTGCGACACAAGGTATTACGGATCAATTGATTCGTTTTTCTGTAGGCATTGAAACTAAGAAAGATTTAATTGAAGATATAGAGCAGGCCATTTCTGCGAGCAATCCTAAAAAATAACTTTATGAAAATTGATATCCTTGCTTTTGGTGCCCATCCGGACGATGTAGAATTGAGCTGTGGCGGTACAATTTTTAAAGAAATTCAAAACGGAAAAACCGTTGGGATTATAGATCTCTCAAAAGGGGAGTTAGGAACAAGGGGCACTGCCGAGACTCGAAAGGTGGAAGCTGCCAATGCGGCTGAGATATTAGGCGTGTCGTTTAGAGAAAACCTGAATTTTTCGGATGGATTTATAATGAATGATAAAGCCCACCAACTAGAAATCATAAAAACAATACGTCAATACCGTCCCGAAATTGTGTTGTGCAATGCTGTTGATGACCGCCATACAGACCACGGAAAGGCAAGTCAGCTCGTCAGTGATGCTTGTTTTTTAAGCGGATTGGTGAAAATTGAGACCCATTCTGATGGAAAAAAGGATTTACAAGCGCCTTGGCGTCCAAAATCTGTTTACCATTATATACAATGGAAAACCCTTCAACCTGATTTTGTCGTGGATATTAGTTCGCAAATTGAACAGAAAATGGCTTCAGTTTTAGCCTATGCAACCCAATTCTATGACCCTAAGAGTCAGGCTCCTGAAACACCAATTTCTTCAAAAAACTTTGTAGATAGTATCCGTTACAGAGCCGCCGATCTCGGTCGTTTGGTAGGGGTGGACTATGCCGAAGGATTTAATGTAGAACGCCTTCCAGCAATAGATTCGTTATTTGACTTAAAATAATATAAAAAAAGGTTTGTATAAAATACTAAATACTATACATTTGCAACGCATTATTTGAATGCCAAACGGTGGTTGTAGCTCAGCTGGTTAGAGCACTGGTTTGTGGTACCAGGGGTCGCCGGTTCGAACCCGGTCTTCCACCCAAAAAGCAAAAGCTTCTCTAAATTTTAGAGAAGCTTTTTTTGTACACTTAATTTTGGTTTGTTTTACTCCACAGCCTTATCAACTCTAACGGCGTCTTCTCTATTGGCCAATTCCCAAGCCGTATGAAACACCAAGCGCGTTCTGTTCTCTAATAAATCGTATTCAATCTTATCTGGTGTATCTGTTGCCTTGTGGTAATCGGCATGGGTTCCATTAAAATAAAATATAATCGGAATGTTGTTTTTAGCAAAATTATAATGATCCGATCGGTAATAAAAACGATTGGGATCGTTCTCGTCATTATAAGTATAGTCCAATTCAATATTGGTGTATTTTGTATTCATTTCCTCAGATAGGTTGTGAAGATCGGTACTTAACTTATCACTTCCAATAAGGTAGATATAATTGCGTTTTCCTTCGGTTCTTTTGGGGTCGGTACGTCCAATCATGTCAATGTTTAAGTTGGAAACAGTCTGCGCTAAAGGCACAATTGGATCGTAATCCGTATAATACTGTGAACCTAACAATCCTTTTTCTTCGCCTGTCACATGTAAGAATATCACAGAACGCTTAGGTCCTTGACCTTTTTCTTGAGCTGCTTTAAAAGCTTCAGCGATTTCCAAAATAGCAACCGTACCAGAGCCATCATCATCCGCTCCGTTAAAAACTTCGCCGTCGTGCATGCCAACATGGTCTAAATGCGCAGAAAGAATGATGTATTCATCAGGTTTTTCGCTTCCTTTAATCATGGCGGCGACATTCTCAGAAATAATAGGTTCACTGACTTGTTTAAAATCGATTTCAATTGTGTTCGTTTTTAATAAAACGGCACCCATTGCTTCGCTCACTAGGAAGCCATACATGGGTTCTTCGTTGACATCTAAGGCCAAATTACTTTCACCTCCACGTTCGTCACGTGCTTGGTAATAGTTTGCATAGCGTTTAAACATCGCATCGTTAATCAGAAAGAAGGCTTTAGCTCCCAATTCTTTGGCGGTATTTTGTTTTGATCGCATTGCTTGACGTCCATTAGACCACTTAGAAATTTCATCAGTACCACTCATAAGATAGGTGCCATCTTCATTTTTTGGTTCGCCTGCAATAGCCACTACAATTTTATTGGTCACATCCATGTCTTTATAGTCATTATAAAGTGCATCTTTAATTCCATAACCAACCACAACAATATCACTTGCGTTGATGACGCTTGATTTTGCATCGGTAATGCTTATAAAATCTTGATAATATTCAAATGAAGTCTCATCTATATTTATAGATACTTTTGGAGTTTCTACCAATACTAAAGGCACATTTTGAAAATAATCTCCATCAGCCTTGGCTGCAGCGATTCCTAGATTTGTATAGCTATTCTTTAGATACTCTATAGCTATTTTTTGTCCTTTGGTCCCTGTTTCTCTCCCTTCAAATTCATCAGAAGCATAGGTGTAGAGTTTTTCTTTTAATTCTTCTGCTGTGATGCTAGAAGCAAAGGTCTCTTGGTTTTGAGCCTGACCAATGTTTTGGTTTGCTATCAATATAAATAGTAATAGCGTGATTTTAAGTTTCATAGAGTTGTATTAATGAAATGAATATTTATACAACGATATTACAAAAATTATAGTAACATTTAATTGATTTTAGCATTTTTTATACTTTTTAACCGTTTTTGATGATGGCAACTTCCATCTTAAAAGTACTTTAAAGTGTATGATTTTTACGATTAAAGTAAAAATCAATAGGTTTTGAATATTATTTTTGTTTAAATTTGCAACTTATATCTTAAACAAAATAATGATTATGAAAAAATTAATTACTTTATTATCTCTTGCCGTTGTAGGATTTACATTCGGTCAAGAAGAAGAGCCAAAATTGACTTTTAGTGGGTCGGTTGATGCTTATTACAGAGCAAATTTAGATGCTCCAAATGACGAAAATGCAATTGCACCAGGGTCTTCATTTGCAAACCTTTCAGGGTTTTCATTAGGAATGGCAAATATTGTTGCAAGCTATGAAGCTTCTAACGTTGGAGTTGTTGCTGATTTGGTTTTTGGACCCAGAGGAACGGATGCTGTTTTTGCATCTCCAATGAATTCAAGTTCTGCGAACGTTATCAATCAATTGTATGCCTACTGGAATGTAAGCGAAAAGGTGACCTTGACAATGGGTAATTTCAATACTTTTTTAGGGTATGAAGTTATTTCTCCTGTTGGAAACTTTAACTACAGTACGTCGTATTTATTTTCTTACGGACCGTTCAGTCATACAGGAATAAAAGCTGATTTTGATTTCGGTGATGATTTGACTTTAATGGCTGCTATTATGAATCCTACAGATTTAACTGAGTACAATCCTACAGGCGATTATGCAGTAGGTGTTCAGCTTGGGTACAAAGGACAGTACTTAAATTACTTAGCGTCTCAAGATTCTTTTGAAGTTGATTTCACAGGTGGAATTGATATTTCTGAGTCTTTTTTCTTAGGAATTAACGCTGCTTATTTTGATGCTACGGATGATATTGATATCGACACAAGTTTTGCAGGTGTTGCATTGTATCCTCAAGTTTCGACTTCAGATAAGTTTTCTGTAGGTTTAAGAGCTGAGTACTTTGTTGAAACTGAAGGTGGTGCTGGTGGTATTGGCGCTTATGATTTCAAAGGCGATGCAGATGTATTTGCAGTAACTTTAACAGGAAATTATTCAGTAGGTAACTTAATGATCAAGCCAGAATTTAGATTGGATTCAGCAAGTGAAGAAGCTACTTTTATGGACAATGATTTAATGCCTTCAAACAGCTTATCATCATTTGTATTAGCAGCGGTTTATTCGTTCTAACAAACATTTTATAATTTTTAAAAGGAGCCTTACGGGCTCCTTTTTTTGTTTAAATTTTTAAAACATTCACTTAAACAGTTTTTCAGAACTAAGTCCTCACATCTGTTGAGGGCTTTTTTATATATGATATTTTATAATATATTTGGCGAATTATTAATCATATAAACCCAAAACTATTATGAAAAAATTATTATTAACAGCTGTAGCTGTATTCGCTTTAACAACTGTTACTGCACAAACTGAAAAAGGAAGTTTATTAATTGAAACGAACATTGCCAATCAAATGGTGGGAACCACATCATTTTCACTTCTTTCTGCTGATGGAGAAATTGTATATTCATTAGGACTTGATGGCGGTTATTTTATCATGGATGACCTTGCAATTAAAGTAGGGTTGGGGTATGCCTCTAATTCTGTAACAGACGAAAATGTTTTTTCTTACCGTTTAGGAGCAAAGTATTACTTGATGAGTAAAATTCCTTTAACTCTTGATTATACTGGAGCTATAATTAAAGATTATGACGAAAACCCTTCATGGGTCGGCTTAGGAGCTGGTTATGCAATTTTCTTAGGGTCAAATGTCTCTATTGAACCTGGTTTGCGTTACAATGTATCTATGAACGACAAATTTTCTAAAGAAAATTTAATTCAACTTAACATTGGTTTTGCGTTACATTTTTAATATTCAATAGTTAAACAAAAAAAAGAAGCCTTAGGCTTCTTTTTTTTGTTTATAACTTAACTGTAATTACTTAAACAATAATTTTAAAGCTGTATTGGATCAAACTAATTAGAATACACGTGGCGTCAAAGGAAAAGAATACACTTCAGAGTTCTTAAACTTTAGGTTTTACTGAGTATAATCAGTATATCTATAGAGGTTTGTCGTATTATTCCCCCGAGAGCCAATCTACAATATATATTAATAAAATGTAATTATTTTCAATATTTTTGAATTTTAGAATTGTATCTTTAATTATTTTGTTTAATTTTACATTATTAATAATAAACTAAAATTAAAATTATGAAAAAATTATTACTTACGGCAGTACTAGCTTTGTTTTTAACAAACACAATGTCTGCTCAAGACTCTAAAGGGTATGTAGGTGTATCAATTGGTGCAGCGATTCCACAAGGAGATTTAGCTGACACAGCTAAAACAGGTTTAGACTTAGGCCTTATCAATGCAGGTTACCGTTTCAATGAAACATGGGGAGCAACTGTAAACTGGGGTGCTACTGGTCATGCTTTAGAAGGTACTGATGATGGTAGTATTGGAGTTGGATATTTTGCTGTAGGTCCAATGATTTCTTTTGGTGACTTTGACTTCAAACCTCAATATGCTTTTTCTTCTGCGACTATCGATTCAGGAGGAGCAGAACTTGATGTTGATATGGAATCTGCTTGGATCATTGGCGCAACTTACAACTACTCTCTTGGGGATAACTGGGGTTTAGCTGCTAATTTAGATTACTTTACTTTCACAGTAGAAGACGCTGATGACTCTGAGTCAATCATGAAGTTTTCTGTTGGAGTTCAGTACAAGTTCTAAGAAAACATTCTTAAATACTTTAAATCAAAGAGGAAGCGTCGCTTCCTCTTTTTTTATACCATAACTTTTGTATTTTTGTGGAATGAACCGAGCATGTTAAAAACAATGTAATTCAAGAGAATGAATGACAGCGAACACATATGACGGATAAAAAAACAATAAGAAAGACATATGAAAAAAATCATTATCATCAATGGCCCTAACTTAAATTTATTAGGCAAACGTGAGCCCGGTATTTATGGCGCTCAATCATTTGAAGACTTTTATACAGATTTAAAAACTAAATATGAAGGGTTTGAATTATCATATTTTCAATCCAATATAGAAGGGGAGTTGATTGATAAAATTCAAGAAGTTGGGTTTTCTTTCGATGGTATTATTTTAAATGCAGCGGCTTATACCCACACATCTGTTGGAATCGGAGATGCCATCAAAGCCATTGAAACCCCAGTCATCGAAGTGCATATCTCCAATACCTTTGCTAGAGAAGAGTTCAGGCATCAATCTTATATATCTCCAAACGCCAAAGGAGTGATCCTAGGGTTTGGTTTGCAAAGCTACGAGCTCGCATTACAAAGTTTCTTATAACAAAAAAGACGGTCTTTTCAGATCGTCTTTAATTTATAATATGTGCGTTGTGTTTATA
Source organism: Formosa sp. Hel1_33_131 (assembly GCF_001735745.1). NCBI lineage: Bacteria > Pseudomonadati > Bacteroidota > Flavobacteriia > Flavobacteriales > Flavobacteriaceae > Formosa > Formosa sp. Hel1_33_131. The sequence goes on along the minus strand of NZ_CP017260.1, from coordinate 107,923 downwards.
TATGAATCACTTCGCCATAAGCATCTGCTACAGCTTCCATTACTGCCTCACTCATTGTAGGGTGTGGGTGAATTGTTTTTAAAACTTCATGGCCAGTGGTTTCAAGTTTTCGACCTAAGACCGCTTCTGCAATCATATCCGTGACGCCGGTACCAATCATATGGCATCCTAACCACTCGCCATATTTGGCATCAAAAATCACTTTTACAAACCCTTCTTTATGTCCGCCAGCACTTGCTTTTCCTGAAGCAGAAAATGGAAATTTTCCAACTTTAATATCAATGCCTTTGTCTTTTGCTTGGGCTTCTGTCAGTCCAACACTTGCGATTTCTGGAGTACAATAGGTACAGCCTGGAATGTTTCCGTAATCAATAGCTTCTACATGTTGCCCCGCAATTTTTTCGACACATAAAATGCCTTCGGCAGAAGCAACGTGCGCGAGGGCAGGCCCCGGCGTTACATCGCCAATTGCATAATAGCCTGGGATGTTTGTTTGGTAAAAATCATTGACTAATATTTTATCTCTATCGACTACAATACCAACATCTTCTAAACCAATATTTTCAATGTTTGTTTTGATTCCAACGGCAGATAACACCATATCAGCTTCTAAAACTTCTTCTCCTTTTTTTGTTTTGATCGTCGCTTTGACCCCTTCACCAGAAGTATCAACAGAAGTGACTTCCGTAGATGTTAAAACCTTAATCCCACTTTTCTTAAACGAACGTTCTAGTTGTTTAGAAACATCTTCATCTTCGACAGGTACAATGCGAGGTAAATACTCAACAACCGTAACATCCGTTCCCATGGAATTATAGAAATAAGCAAATTCAACGCCTATGGCACCAGAGCCTACAATTATTAATTTTTTGGGTTGTTTCTCTAAAGTCATTGCTTTTCGGTAGCCAATTACTTTTTCACCATCTTGTGGTAAATTAGGCAATTCACGCGAGCGTGCTCCTGTAGCAATGATGATATGATCCGCACTGTATTCAGTACCATCAACATCGACTTTTTTCCCTGGCTTTAAAGTTCCATAACCAGAAATGACATCGATTTTATTTTTTTTCATTAAGAACTGAACGCCTTTACTCATGCCATCGGCTACATTTCGACTTCGGTTGACAACCGCATCAAAATCTTTATCAAATTCTTTGACCGTCAAGCCGTAATCATTGGCATGTTTAAGGTATTCAAATACTTGTGCAGACTTTAAAAGTGCTTTGGTAGGAATACACCCCCAGTTGAGACAAACGCCTCCTAAACTTTCCTTCTCAATGACTGCAGTTTTAAGACCTAATTGAGAAGCTCTTATTGCTGTAACGTAACCTCCGGGGCCACTTCCTAAAACGATAACATCGTATTTGCTCATAAAATCGGTATTTTGAATTGGTTTCAAGCTGCAAATTTACAAAACCTAATTGTAATATTAAAGGTCTTCAGTAAAATGTGTTTTGCTTTTTTCTTTTGAAAATTTTGAAGCATTAAAATCTCCAGAGGTTCCTTTAGGAATTGACAAGCATTGCCAGTCCGTATTTTTGATAAGTTTTCCAATAAAAACGAGTTGCCCCATATGATAGGCATAATGGGCTAACTGCCTGTTTAAGGCTTCTTGGACTGTGTGTCCCTGATTTCGGATGTAGATTATGGTATTTAAATCTTTTTCAACCAACTGATTAAAAGTGTTGAAAAAACAATCCCATCCTTTGTTCCAATGTTCCAAAATAGTTTCTTTATCCCAAGTATCATTGTTAAATTCTTGATCTCTATTTCGCCATGATTTTTCGCCATCCTCATTGAAAATATTTGTCCACCTCGAAAGCATATTTCCAGAAAGATGTTTGACAATTGTAGCCACGGAATTACTCTCTTCGTTTAGAGTCCAATTCAATTCGGCATCCGAAAGTTGTCCAATGGTTTTTTCACCTAGAGATTTATAGTAGTTAAATTCTTTAGATACACTTTCTAGGGTTGTGATTTTGTTTTTCAAATCTGTTATGAATTGATTTTTATTATGAAATGAATTTAGAAATTTTTCGACATTTATATGTAGGTTTTGTATATCGCAAAGATATTTACAAAAAGCAGAAAAAGTAATAAATACAACCACCCTAATTTTGCGATCTTTGTATTCATCATATAAATACCGTAAAAAGGGTAGTAGTCTATTTTAGCTTATCCTACGATAATCAACAATTTAAACGATTAATTAATTTACAATAGAAATGCTTCTCAGCTTTTGTAGTTTTGCTGTAATTTTATATTAAAGAACTTATTGTTTGTCGATTAAGATTTTAATTTGTCTGGGGTTTGTCTACTATCAAATATCTGTAATATTAAAACACGATTATCTTTGATTTTATAGATAATCTTAAAATGTTTATAAACAGCTCTGTACTGATTTGATTTTAAGTTTTCTTCTGTTTGATATAATACATCTATGCTCAAAGCATCTCCTGTTTTCTTAATACCATTTATTACACTATTAGCACCTGACACTGTTTTCAACCTCTTAACATAGAAATTCCAAATTCTCTTTAAATTAATTGTAGATCTTTTAGACCAAACTACTTGACCCATGTAGATATTTCTTTTTCTAATTCATCAGATGTTAAGTAATCACCTCTTTCTATTTCTTTTTCAGCTTTTTCCAATTCAGCTTGATACTCCGGTAATGTTAAGGGATCTCCTTCTACTGTATAAGCTACGATTTTATCAGCTACAAATTTCTCTTTAATTGAATCTACTCTGTTTAAAGCATCTTCACTTAAATTAAGAATCCATTGTATCAATTCATTTCTTTTTGCTTCTATGTTCATAATTTTAAAATATTATATTGTAAATATAATAAAACTGTGTCAATTTTCATATCTAAATTATTTATACTCCAACTTTTTTCAGTAATGAAAAACTATTATTTTATTGTTTTTAAAGAGGGAAATATTTGATAAGCCCTCCCATACTTTTAGCGTGGTCCTGCCACGTCTTTAGCGTGGACTTCAAACACATTCCCTTATTAGGGACAGCTTAGCGTAAAAGAGTTGTAAAGCTAGCATGGAAGTACAGATTTAGTGATCGTTAAACTTCAAACTCACAGAGTTGACGCAGTAGCGCGTGCCGGTTTCGGTAGGACCGTCATTAAACACATGTCCTAAGTGACCCTCACAGGTTTTACACACAATTTCGGTTCGGATCATGCCGAGAGTTTTATCGGAGATATACCCAACTTTCCCTTTGATCGCTTCATCAAAACTTGGCCATCCACAATGGGCATCAAACTTGGTACTACTTTCAAAAAGAGGTTCATTACAGCCTGCACAACAATAGGTGCCTTTTTCAAAATGTAGATTGTAAGTTCCTGAATGTGGCATCTCAGTGCCTTTTTTTCTAAGAATTCGGTATTGTTCATCCGTTAATTCTTCTTTCCAATTTTTGTCGGTTTTATTCATTTGGTGTTGGTGTAAATATTAAAGCAGCGCCATTGATACAATGCCGTTTGCCAGTTGTTTTTCGAGGTCCATCATTAAACACATGTCCAAGATGCCCTCCACAAGTTGCACAATGTTCTTCGGTGCGTGCCATCCCAATATTATAATCGACGGAAAAAGACACATTTCCTTTAATCTCTTTATCAAAACTAGGCCATCCTGAACCCGAATCAAACTTATCTGCGCCGTCAAAAAGAGGGGTATTGCAAGCGGCACAACTGTAAATTCCAGGCTTATATATTTTATTTAAAGGACTTGAAAATGCACGTTCGGTGCCGGCTTCTCTCAAGACACGGAATTGAAGTTCACTCAGTTGCATTTTCCATTCTTGCTTGGTTTTCGTCACTGGGAATACTTCCTTTTTTTGGGCAGTTGTTTGACAAGAAAATAGAAGACTGAGTATGCAAATTGAGATTATTTTTTTGATATTCATGAGTAGGGTTTTAAATTTTTATTAAAAATAAGTATTTATTTAATCAGTTACTTTTTTTTCACATAAATTTGTGACTATAAGTTTATTTCAGTGTCAAATCGGTAGAACGTTTTTACTAATTAAAAACATAAAAACAATTAAAAATGAAAAATCAGCTTTTAACTTTTATAGTGTGCCTCTTTTGTTTGTCTTGTGCGACCAATCCGTTTACGGGGAAAAAAACCATGGCATTTATGCCAAACACACAGTTGTTACCAATGGCTTTTGCGGAGTACGATAAATTTCTATCTGAACACAAAGTCATTAAAGGAACTCCTGATGCAGAAATGATTACTCGAGTAGGGCAGCGAATTTCAGTGTCTGCAGAACGTTGGTTAGATGCCAATAACCACCAAGGGTATTTGAAAGATTATAAATGGGAATACAATTTGGTCGATGATAAAGCCGTGAATGCTTGGTGTATGCCTGGCGGTAAAATCGTGTTTTATACAGGTATATTACCAATTGCTAAAAATGAAGCAGCCATTGCTGCGATTATGGGACATGAAGTTGCCCATGCTTTAGCAAACCATGGTCAGCAACGAATGAGTGCAGGCATGATTCAACAAGGGGTAGGAGTTGGTGTTGCGATGGCTACCAAGGATAAAAGTGCGTCAGAACAAAATATGTGGATGCAAGCATTCGCGGTTGGCTCTTCTGTTGGAGGGATGCTGCCTTTTAGTCGAGCGCACGAAACGGAGGCGGATCAAATTGGTTTATACCTCACAGCTATTGCTGGCTATGACCCCGATGAAGCATCTTTATTATGGGAACGCATGAAAGCAAATAGTGGAGGTAAAAGCCCTCCCGAATTTTTGAGCACACACCCGTCAAATGATTCTCGAATCGCCAATTTAAGAGCATTAGCAGCCAAGGCAAAAGAAGAAGCCCGTAAATTTGGAGTGACATCTTTTAGGTAATATTGACTTTATAATTGAATTAAATCATTAAATTAGGAGCTGCTTAACTAAATAAGCAGCTTTTTTTATGAAAAAATTTGAAAAAGGAAGTAAGCAACTAACCAAAGCTTGGGCTTTTTATGACTGGGCGAACTCCGTTTATCCTCTAGTAATTAGTACGGCAATATTCCCCATTTATTACGATAGTATGACCAGTTCATTTGCAAACGATGCTGGCGATATTTCCTATTTAGGGATGTTCTGGGATCCAATTAGCTTATACGATTATACACTGTCATTCTCTTTTTTAATAGTGGCCTGCTGTTCACCCATCCTCTCTGCTATTGCAGATTATATGGGGAATAAATTAAAATTTTTAAAATTCTTTTGCCTCTTGGGAGCACTCTCCGTAATGTGCTTGTTCTTTTTTACAGGTCCTGAAACTTTATGGGTGGCACTCACATTTACCATTTTGGCAAGCATCGGATTTTGGGGAAGTTTGGTGTTTTACAATGCTTACTTACCTGAAGTCGCTTTTCCAGAACAACAAGATAAAGTCAGTGCTCAAGGATTTATTTATGGGTATGCAGGCTCCGTCATATTACTTGTTTTTAGTCTTTTTATGGTAGAAAAACCAGAATTATTTGGAATTCCGGACAAAGCTTTAGCAACTCGAATTACCTTTTTATTGGTGGGTATCTGGTGGTTGGGCTTTGCTCAATTCACGTACCGTCGATTGCCAAACAATGTGTTTGATCGTAAACCAGAAAAAGACTTTATATGGAAAGGCCTTAAAGAATTGAAAATCGTTTTGAAAGAACTAATCAATTACCCCCAACTAAAATACTTTTTAGTCTCCTTTTTCTGTTTTAGTGTGGGGGTTCAAACCATTGTGTTGATGGCTGGGATTTTTGGAAGTAATGAACTCGGGTTGCCAACTATAAATTTAATTCTTACGATTATACTCGTTCAACTAGTTGCTATTTTGGGGGCCTATTTATTTTCAAGATTATCCACTAAAATCGGAAACATCAGAACCTTAAAACTGACCCTTATTATATGGTTAGGCGTTTGTTTTTTAGCCTTTTCTTTAGATAAGAGTCAAGCGTATGTTGATTACTACTTTTATGGCTTGGGCATTGTCCTAGGATTAGTTCTAGGGGCGACCCAATCCATTGGACGTTCGACCTACTCTAAGTTGTTACCAGATACACATGACCACGCCACTTATTTTAGTTTTTATGATGTCACCGAAAAATTAGCGATTGTATTAGGGATGTTTGTATTTGGGTTGCTCAATTCAATTACAAATTCTATGCAATATTCGGTGCTTTCATTGGCAGTCTTTTTTGCGATTGCCTACATTGTTTTAAGCCGTGTCAAAGCCACGGAATATGTCAAATAATTCTTATTAATTCCGTCAAAACTTAAATTGGCATAACAATTGAACTTTATTGATCTGAACGAAAGTCTCTACTCTGTTAAAAGAAGATAACTTCCGTTTTGTACGAACTATTAATATCAAATCAGTTCTGTTTTATGACAGAATGACCTAATATACCTATGAGCAAATCAAAATTTACAATGCTTGACAATTTGTCATTACAAGACTTTGATGAAAATTCAGAGTTAATTCCGTTAATGACCACTGAAGACGAAGAAGCTATAAAAAATGAATCCCTTCCAGAAACAATCTCGATTCTTTCCCTACGGAATACTGTTTTATTTCCAGGAGTCGTCATCCCAATTACAGCAGGGCGCGACAAGTCCATCCAATTAATTAACGAAGCAAATTCAGGTTCAAAAGTGATTGGAGTGGTCTCTCAAAAAGATGAGACTGTAGAAGACCCTAGCATTGATGACATCTATAGAACAGGAACCGTTGCACGTATTTTAAAAGTGCTTAAAATGCCCGACGGAAATACGACCGTCATCATTCAAGGGAAAAAACGATTTGAAATTTCTGAAATGGTTTCAGAAACCCCTTATATGGTTGCTAAAATTCAGGATGTTCCTGAAGTGAGCCCTTTAAGCACCACGGAGTTCCCAGCAATTATAGAGTCGATTAAAGACCTTGCCCTTCAAATCATCAAGCAAAGTCCAACGATTCCTAGTGAAGCATCTTTTGCGATTAAAAACATTGAAAGCAGTTCGTTTTTGATCAATTTTGTGTCTTCAAACATGAATTTATTGGTTGTTGAAAAACAGAAATTACTAGAAGTCCATGACCTTCAAGAACGTGCTTTATTGACCTTAAAGCACATGAATGTTGAGTTTCAACGCTTAGAACTCAAAAACGACATTCAGTCCAAAGTGCAAAGCGACATGAATCAGCAACAGCGCGAATATTTCTTACAACAGCAAATCAAAACCATTCAAGAAGAATTGGGAGGGGTGAGCTATGAGGAGGAAATTGAAGAAATGAAAGCACGTGCCGTTAAAAAGAAATGGAATGAAAAGGTAGAGGCACATTTTAATAAAGAAATTGGAAAGTTACAACGCATGAATCCACAAGTAGCGGAGTATTCAATTCAACGTAATTATTTAGACCTGTTTTTAGATTTACCATGGGATTCTTTTAGTAAAGATAATTTTGATTTGAAACGCGCTCAAAAAATATTGGACCGCGATCACTTTGGTTTAGAAGAAGTCAAACGTCGAATTATTGAATATTTGGCAGTTTTGAAACTTAGAAATGACATGAAATCTCCGATCCTTTGTTTATATGGACCTCCAGGTGTTGGTAAAACATCCTTAGGGAAATCCATCGCAGAAGCTTTGGGAAGAGAATATGTGAGAATTTCTTTAGGAGGCCTTCGAGATGAAGCCGAAATAAGAGGTCACAGAAAAACATATATTGGCGCCATGCCCGGACGAATTTTGCAAAGTTTAAAAAAGGCAGGCACTTCCAATCCTGTTTTTGTGTTGGATGAAATTGACAAGCTATCGAGCTCCAATCAAGGAGATCCGTCGTCGGCAATGTTAGAAGTTTTAGATCCCGAACAAAATTCGGAGTTTTACGACAACTTTTTAGAAATGGGGTATGACCTTTCAAAAGTGATGTTTGTAGCCACATCAAACAGTTTGAACACCATTCAGCCTGCGCTTTTAGATCGTATGGAGATTATTAATGTAAGTGGATATACCATTGAAGAGAAAGTTCAAATAGGAAAGAAATTCCTTTTACCTAAGCAAATTAAAGAACACGGAATGAAAACTTCCGATCTCAAAATTGCACAACCTCAATTAGAAAAAATAGTGGAAGGTTATACAAGAGAATCAGGAGTTCGTGGACTTGAAAAACAAATCGCTAAAATGGTGCGTTATGCAGCCAAAAATATTGCGATGGAAGAAACATACGAAGTTAAGGTTTCCAACGAAGCGATTGTTAAAGTTTTAGGCAGTGCAAAACTAGAGCGTGATAAATACGAAAATAATGATGTTGCTGGTGTCGTTACTGGATTGGCATGGACACGTGTAGGAGGTGATATTTTATTTATTGAATCTATTTTATCTAAAGGAAAAGGGACTTTAAATATCACTGGGAATTTAGGAAAAGTAATGAAAGAATCGGCAACTATTGCGATGGAATATATCAAAGCAAATGCGGATTTATATGGTTTAAAATCAGATATTTTTGACAGCTATAATGTACACATCCACGTTCCAGAAGGAGCCACTCCAAAAGATGGTCCAAGTGCCGGAATTACGATGTTAACTTCTTTGGTGTCTTTATTTACACAGAAAAAAATAAAGAAGAGTTTAGCAATGACAGGCGAAATTACTTTGCGAGGAAAAGTACTTCCGGTAGGGGGTATCAAAGAGAAAATTTTGGCTGCCAAACGTGCTAAGATCAAAGAGATCATTCTTTCTAAAGAAAACAAAAGTGATATTGAAGATATCAATCAAACGTATCTAAAGGGCTTAACATTTCATTTTGTTTCAGAAATGAGTGAAGTCATCGATATCGCGATCACAAATCAAAAAGTAAAAAACGCAAAAACACTCTAATTTTTAATATTTGGGCTCCGCTCAAAATAAACCCTTCTAATATTCGTTTTAGAATTGATTTATATATTTTTGCATGCGAATGAGGATATTGGTGTCGTTTTTTTTGGTTCTGAGTTGTAGTAGTGCTGTGCACGCGCAATTAGGAGGCGAATCTACATACCAGTTTCTAAATTTAATATCCTCACCACGCCAAGCTGCCTTAGGAGGTAAATCCATTACGAATGTGGACTATGATGTCACACAAGCATTGTACAACCCTGCGACTATTAATGTAGAAATGGACAACCAATTGGCAGTGAATTACTCGAGTTATTTAGGAGATATTAGTTACGGAACAGCCGCCTATGCGTACACATGGGATCGAAGAACGCAAACCTTTCATGTTGGAATGACTTATGTGAATTATGGTAGTTTTGATGGCTATGATGAAAATGGAATAAGTACAGGGGAATTTTCAGGAAGCGAAGCTGCTTTTTCCGTCGGATATGCAACTCAAATAGGCTATTCAGATTTTTATGCAGGGGCAAATCTTAAATTGATATCTTCTAAACTAGAACAATATAATTCCTTAGGAATTGCTACCGATGTGGGTTTTATATATATAAATGAGTACTTAGATTTTAATGCGGCATTGGTGATTCGTAATTTTGGAATGCAATTAACAACCTATGCAGGTGTGAAAGAATCATTGCCATTTGAAATTGATCTTGGATTTTCTCAAAAACTTGAAAATGTGCCGTTAAGATGGCATTTGACATTAGAGAATTTACAACAATGGCCCATAGCCACTGAGAATCCCGCCCGTGGTACGACCGATTTAAATGGTACGCAAACCCCCGAAGAAGTCGGGTTTTTTAGCAATATAATACGGCATACCATTCTCGGATTAGAATTATTCCCAGATAAAGGATTTAACATTCGAGTGGGGTATAGTTTTAGAAGGGCAGCGGAGTTAAAGATTTTAGAACAACGAAATTTTTCAGGGCTTTCTTTTGGGATTGGCTTGAAATTTAATAAATTGAGGTTTAGTTACACACATGCACGCTATTCATCGGCGGCAAATACAAGTTTTCTAGGACTTCAAATAAATTTACAATAGTGAAAAAAATAACAATTGCCATCGATGGTTTTTCTTCAACAGGGAAGAGTACGCTCGCTAAACAATTAGCACAAAAGCTTCAATATGTATATGTGGATTCTGGGGCGATGTACCGCGCAGTCGCTCTATATACCTTACAACATAAATTAATTCAAGACAAGGTTCTTGATACAGCAGCACTGATAAATCAGTTGCCATTGATTAAAGTGACTTTTCAATACAATGAATCTTTAAAAGCGTCTGAAATTTACTTGAATGGCGTGAATGTGGATACCGAAATTCGTACCATGGAAGTTTCAAATACTGTGAGTACAGTAGCAGCAGTCCCAGAAGTGCGCCAACAATTGGTCGCCTTACAGCAACAAATGGGGGCTGATAAAGGAATTGTGATGGATGGTAGAGATATTGGTACTGTGGTTTTTCCTGATGCTGAATTGAAACTGTTTATGACCGCCTCAGCAGATACACGTGCCCAACGTCGTTATGACGAACTGATAGGAGGGGGCACAGCGGTCACTTTTGAAGCTGTTCTTGAAAACATTACTTCTAGAGACCATATCGATTCTACACGAGAAGATTCTCCGCTTTTTAAAGCCGATGATGCCATTGAAATTGACAATTCAAATCTAAGTTTGGAGCAGCAATTTGAACAAGTTTTAGCACTTGTAAATTCAAAACTATAACATTCATAGCCTCTCCCTTAAAAACAGATAAGAAATCATTTGGAATCATTAGGGATAAATCGTAACATTGCACTCCTTTTAGCAAATAATAGATTCAGTAAAAGGAAATAACTTTAATTAATAACGCTTTTATAGAAGGGCTTAATCGAATTTAGCTTCTGTAAAATACAAATTTTAAAACAGCCATGGCTGAAGAAAACACAAATGTGGAAGAAGTAACTGCAGAAACTACCGCAGTAGAAACTCCAGAAGTAAACGAAGCTCAAGCAAATCCTGAGCAATTCCTAAAAGATTTTAACTGGCATAATTACGAAGAGGGTATTGACCCTGTGGACGATGCTAAACTTGATGAATTTGAGAAGTTAGTTGCAAGTAATTTTGTAGACACTCTTGATGATCAAGTTGTTGAAGGTACTGTTATTCATATTTCTGATCGTGATGCGATTATTGATATCAATGCAAAATCTGAAGGGGTTATTTCATTAAACGAATTTCGTTACAATCCAAACCTTACTATTGGAGACAAAGTAGAAGTTTTAATTGATGTGCGTGAAGATGCTACAGGTCAATTGATTCTTTCTCACCGTAAGGCTAGAGTTATCAAAGCATGGGATCGTGTGATCGCTGCGAATGAAACTGGAGAAATTGTAAACGGTTTTGTTAAATGTCGTACCAAAGGTGGTATGATTGTCGATGTATTTGGTATTGAAGCATTCTTACCAGGATCACAAATCGATGTGAAGCCAATTAGAGATTACGATCAGTATGTAAACAAAACAATGGAATTCAAAGTGGTTAAAATCAACCACGAATTCAAAAACGTTGTTGTTTCGCATAAAGCGCTTATTGAAGCGGATATCGAAATCCAGAAGAAAGAAATTATCAGTCAATTAGAAAAAGGTCAAGTTCTTGAAGGAGTGGTTAAAAATATCACCTCTTACGGGGTCTTTATGGATCTTGGTGGCGTAGATGGTTTAGTTCATATTACAGACCTTTCTTGGTCTAGAATCAATCATCCAAGTGAGATTGTAGAACTGGATCAAAAACTAAACGTTGTAATCCTTGACTTTGATGAAAATAAATCAAGAATTCAATTAGGTCTTAAACAATTAAGCAAACACCCATGGGATGCTCTTGGCGAAGAGGTTAAAATTGGAGACGAAATTGAAGGTAAAGTTGTAGTCATTGCTGATTATGGCGCATTTATTGAAGTTGTAGAAGGAGTAGAAGGCTTAATTCACGTTTCTGAAATGTCTTGGTCAACTCACTTACGTTCTGCACAAGATTTCGTTAAAGTAGGCGATAAAATTAAAGCTCAGATCTTAACTTTAGATAGAGAAGATCGTAAAATGTCATTAGGTATCAAGCAATTATCTGCTGACCCTTGGACAGACATTACTTCTAAATTCCCTGTTGCTTCTAAGCATACAGGAATTGTAAGAAACTTCACAAACTTTGGTGTTTTTGTTGAATTAGAAGAAGGTATTGATGGATTGATTTACATCTCTGATTTATCTTGGACTAAGAAAGTGAAACATCCTAGCGAATTTTGTGCTGTAGGAGATAACTTAGAAGTTGTTGTTCTTGAATTAGACGTAGAAGCTAGAAAATTAAGCTTAGGTCATAAACAAACAACAGATAACCCTTGGGATAAATATCAAACGGAATTTGCTTTAAACACTAAGCATACAGCTTCAATTGAAGAGATTGTTGACAAAGGTGCTACAGTGAAATTCAATGAAGATGTTATTGCATTTGTGCCCTCACGTCATCTTGAAAAAGAGGATGGGAATAAGCTCAAAAAAGGTGAAGAAGCTGAGTTTGTAATCATTGAATTCAATAAAGAATTCAAACGTGTTGTGGCTTCTCACACTGCTCTTTTTAAAGCAGAAGAAGTGAAGCATGTGAAAGCAGCCGTTAAAAAAGCAGCAAGTAGTGCAGCAGAAGCAAAACCTACTTTAGGAGATGCCAATGATGCTTTACAAGCACTTAAAGACAAAATGGACGGGAAATAATCCCAACCAAGTCTTATAATTTAAAAGAGCCTTCTCAATTGATTAGGCTCTTTTTTTATGTTTAATTTTTCATTAAGTGTCTTACTATTTTTTGTCATCCGGCTTTTGATGCCACAGGGTCAAATACTGACCTGTCGCCATTTTACGGGCCATGTAGATGGCTTTGTCCGCACGGTCGCCAACAAACAATTCATTGATTGTTTCCAGCCATAATTGCAGCCATTTGCCAAAATGCAGTGGGTCTATTGTATAGTCTAAATTTTTGTCCACCTTAAGGTGTTTCTGAGTAGGATTTCCTTTAAATTTTCGCACACCAAATAAATTGGTTTCCCAAAAATCAGTCAATTTTATAAGATGTGATGACCACTCATCTTCACTAATATGAGAATTGAATATGGGGCCTAACAATTCGTCTTTTCTAATTTTAGAATAAAAGGTATGGACTAAGAACTGGACGTCTTCTCTGGTTTCTATCGGTTTCATAACTTTGATTTTAGGAGGTTTCAGCGACATTTTCTACACGTTTTGCGGTGTCTAATTTTGAGAGTGTTAAACGAATCACACTGTCTTTTAAAGCTGTTAAATTGTGAGGGATATTTCCTTTCAAAGCAATAATAGCTCCTTTTTCCAAAGAAGATATTTCACCTTCAACTCCAAAATCGATTGCACCTTCTAAGACATGAACCCCGATGGGAAAAGGGGTTTTGTGTTCCTTCATTTTCTGATCTTTTGCCAGCAGTATTCTGATTTCTTTTGAAAAGGAAGTTTCTAAGATGACGCTGGTCGTAATTCGGTCGCGGTTAAACTGGAGTGCGTCGTTAAGGGATGCTGTTTTCATAATTATCTATAGTTTGTTTATCCCAAGCCACTACTTTTACACCTGAAGAGTAGTGAATTTTATTTGGTTTACTTATTATTAATTTGTTGAATTTTTTATAATTAATATTAATTTTTTTTAATTCAATATTTCGTAATGACCATTCTAGATGATGAATTTCAAATTTATTAAGGATTTTTTTAGTGTCCTGAAAAAGAGCATACCTTTCAGTTAACCATTTATCTAATGAATCTTTATTATTATTTACTTCTCCAATATCATAAGTAACTTCGAATTGATCTTTGAATTGTGAGTTATATGAAGTATATGTATTATTAGTTCTTTTCATATTTGAAAACCGATAGGGAAGTTTAGAAATTCCTTTAGCTATTTCACAAGACAAACGTTTACCTCCTTCAATACTTAAAAAATAGACTCCTGACTTATTATTTTTTTTCACATAAGTTCTGATATTGATTTCATCAAAATTTGAAATTGGTAAAAATGATAGAAAGTTTTTTGGTCTAATATTTTCCATAGTGAATGCTACAACAGATACCCATGCTTTTCCATCGTAAAGATCAATTTCTAATCCTTTTGGAAGAAACTTTTTTAAATCATCTAGTTCAACTTGCCAATGAAGAAATATGGCTTGATTCCATTCTTGATAAAATTTCCAAGGTTCAGATGGAATATTCCAAGGTCTATGCGCTGTGTTATGTAAGAGTTCTTTAATATTCATTATTTCTAAAAATAACTCCCAATTCCAAAAGAAACACAATAATAGTAAAAAATACCAATCTCAAAAATTAGATATGTTTCATTTACAAAAAGCAATCGTATAATTTGGTTACTTAATTCGTTCAGAAGAATTGGCGTTGGGGCTTTTTCTAATTATAAATATACCAAAAAAAAGCCGCTTCGTTGCAGAAGCGGCTTAAAATTTTAATGAAAATTATTAGGAATCAATCGATCCTAAGACACGTTTCATAAAGCTATTCAGAGCTTCTTTTTGTGGTGTGCCGTCTTTAATCATTTTATGAACTTCAAGGGCGCCATACATATTAGAAATTAATTCTCCAATTACATCTAATTCTTCGTCTTTTAGACTTGGAACTTCGGTGAGTGCTTCTAAAGTTTCAAGGGTTTCCACGATGTAATCTTCGTCGTTTGCCTCAATAAATTGCGTTAAATGTTTAATTACTGGCAGTTTCATCTACAAGTTCTTTTAGCACGTCAAACTTATTAGTTTGCGTTTGGTTTATAAATTGTCCTATTTTAAAAATTGCAAAAGTAGGCAAATTGTCCACCGTTGCGAGTTTTCTGCTTTCAGGGAATTTTTCTGCATCTACGATTACAAAGGTCGCCTCTGGCATTTCAGACGCTAATTTTTTAAACTTAGGTTTCATAATTCTACAATTTCCACACCAGGTCGCGGAGTATTGTACCACCACAAATGGATTGTCAGAAATAATTGCTTGCAGATTGTCTTCAGAAAGTTCTTGCATGATAAATAGTTTTTAGTGAGAAGCTAAATAGCTCGCAGTTCCTTTTGCATTTGGAGCCATGGCGTCTTTGCCTTCTTCCCAGTTTGCTGGACAAACTTCTCCTTTTTCTTGTACGTGTGTGTAGGCGTCTACCAATCTTAAAAACTCAGATACATTTCGTCCAAGTGGCATGTGGTTGACACTTTCGTGAACCACGGTTCCTTCTTCGTCAATAATGTAAGTCGCTCTGTAAGTAACGTTGTCACCTTCTACAAGTACCACACCCGTTTCTTCGTTGTATGTTTCGTCTGAGATGTCTAAAATCCCAAGTGTTGATGCTAAGTTTCTGTTAGAATCCGCTAAAATAGGGTAGGTAACACCTTCAATACCACCGTTGTCTTTCGCTGTTGATAACCATGCAAAATGCACTTCTGGTGTATCACAAGAGGCACCAATTACGATGGTGTTTCTTTTTTCAAACTCAGCCTTCGCCGCTTCGAATGCGTGTAATTCTGTTGGGCATACAAAAGTAAAATCTTTTGGGTACCAAAATAAGAGTACTTTTTTCTTGTTGTTGATTGCTTCTTCGAGAACGTTTACTTTAAAAGTATCGCCCATTTCGTTCATTGCATCTACATTTAAATTCGGGAATTTTTTTCCTACAATTGCCATAATATCTTTTTATTGGTTATTAAATTGATAGCCGCAAAGATAGGGTATGATTATTCTTATTTTAGTTTAGAAAAATTATAATTTCCTATACTACTATAAGTATAAATGATTCTTGTAAAACGAAAGCTAATTAGGACTTTTTGAGCTGTTTTATTTTGATGGAAAATGCCGCGAATAAGAGGGTCATAAACGGACTGATCCAATTGAAAAAAGCAAAGATAAAATAATCTGCAACCGAGACGCCTAGTACACCACTTTGATAAGCGCCACAGGTATTCCAAGGAACCAATACCGATGTTACGGTTCCAGAATCTTCAAGTGTACGGCTTAAGTTTTCAGGGGCCAATCCACGATCTTTATACGCTTTTTTAAACATTTTCCCTGGGATAACCAATGCTAAATATTGATCAGAAGCAGTGACGTTCAGTGCCAAACAGCTCGCAACAGTGCTGGCAAACAATCCAAAGGTATTGGTAGCCAAACTTAATAATGCTTTACTAATTCGAGAAAGTGCTCCTATAGCATCCATAACGCCTCCAAAGACCATGGCACAAACGATTAGCCAAATGGTTCCTAACATACCACTCATTCCGCCAGAAGTAAATAAATCGTTCAGTTCTAAACTCGTCGTCACAACGGCTGTGTCAACCGTAATCGCTTTCATAACGCCTTTATAAGCGGCTTCAAAACTCAATGTATTTGTTTCTGCGATTGCCATGATAATTTGTGGTTGTGCAATCACGGCTGCAATCGCTCCCAACAACGTTCCAATAAGCAATGCTATTAAGGGCGGTGTTTTTTTAACGATTAAGATGATAACTAAAACGGGGACACTAAACAACCAAGGCGAAATATTAAATGCGCCATCAATGGCCTGAAGTTTATCAGAAATATCGGGGGTTCCATTGGTATCAATATTCAATCCAATAATTAAAAAAATAATTAGGGTTATTATAATAGTAGGCACTGTTGTTAAAGCCATGTATTTTATGTGATCAAACAATTCACTCCCAGCCATTGCAGGTGCTAAATTTGTAGTATCACTAAGTGGCGACATTTTATCGCCAAAATAGCCTCCAGATAATACGGCTCCAGCAGTCATTCCAGGAGAGATCCCTAAAGTGTTTCCGATTCCAATTAATGCAATTCCTACAGTAGCAGAGGTGGTCCAACTACTTCCTGTGGCAATGGATATGATGGAACAAATGATGACCGAGGCTACAAGAAAAAACGTGGGGTTTAAGATTTGTAATCCATAATAAATCATTGATGGAATGACCCCACTAATGAGCCAAGTTCCAGCTAATGCTCCCACCATTAATAAAATTAATAGTGCTCCTGTTGTGGACTTCACATTTTCGGCAACTTCCTCTAACATTTTCTTGTAACTGACTTTGTTATAAAAACCAACAATGGCGGCGACGGCAGCTCCTAAGATCAAAATAAATTGATTACTACCACTAAGAGCATCATCTCCAAAGACATAAAATACATTGTAAAACAACATCGCCACAAGGGCTACAACAGGGATGAGTGCTTCCCATATATTCAACTCTTTATTTTCAATAATTGCGTTGTCTGCGGGTTCGTTTGGGGTAATGTTTTGACTTTTCATAGGACAGTTCTTCAATGATTTTGAACTGTAATGTTACGATTTTAGTCTAAGCTTTGCAAATGCAAAGAGAAATTCAAATTCAATGCAGCCTTTTCAATTATCTTAATTTAGGAAAAGAGGTTGGGTCCACTTCATGAAACATGTTATAAACCTTTTCAAACACATCATCTGCGGAGGGTTTGCTGAAATAATCACCATCGGTACCATAAGCGGGTCGGTGTTCTTTAGCGGTTAGTATTTGGGGTTTGCTGTCTAAATTTTGATAGACGTTTTGATGTTCTAAAATTTCATTAAGAATATAAGCGGAGGCTCCACCAGGAACATCTTCATCAACAATAAGAAGACGATTTGTTTTTTCAACACTTTTTGAAATATCTTTTTGAAGGTCAAAGGGGATGAGAGATTGAATGTCAATAATTTCAACATCGATATCCACTTCCAATAATTCTTTGGCAGCTTGCTCCACAATACGTAAGGTAGAGCCATAAGATACAATGGTAAGATCGGCTCCTTGCTTGATTGTTTCCACAATACCAACGGGTGTTCTGAATTCGCCTAAGTTGGAAGGTTCTTTTTCCTTTAAACGGTATCCATTCAAACACTCCACTACCAAGGCAGGCTGATCACTTTCTAAAAGTGTATTGTAAAACCCAGCTGCTTTGGTCATGTTTCTTGGTACCAATACAAACACACCTCTGATTAGATTTAGAATTCCTCCCAATTGAGAACCAGAATGCCAAATACCTTCTAAACGGTGTCCACGTGTTCTAATAATTAAGGGTGCTTTTTGTTTTCCAAACGTACGGTAATGCAGGGTTGACAAATCATCACTGATGATTTGAAGTGCATAGACCATATAATCAAGATATTGAATTTCAGCGATGGGTCTGAGTCCACGTAACGCCATTCCAATTCCCTGTCCTATAATGGTTGCTTCACGAATTCCAGTATCTGAAACTCTCATTTCACCATACTTTTCTTGCAAGCCTTCGAGTCCTTGATTGACATCTCCAATCGTTCCAGTATCTTCTCCAAAAATTAAAACATCAGGATGTTTACTTAAAATTTTATCAAAATTATCACGCAAGATGACACGACCATCTACTTGTTTTGAAGTTTCATCAAAAACTGGAAGTACTTCAGGAATATTGGTGGCTCTTGAATTTGATTCACTATAAAGAAGCGTGCTGTATTTTGGTTGAATTTTTTCAAAATAAGCATTCACCCATTGCACTAATTTATCTTTTTCAGGAGTGTTCTCGTGGATTAAGTGTTTTAAAATATGACGGGCGGTACTTAAAATGTCTTTTCGTAACGGGTCGTGAATAAGCTCTAACTGAGAGATCATCTTATAAATAAACGCTCTTTGAGATGCCGTCACTGCTGCGGACTTCATAAGCTTTAAAGCCTCTTGTCTTTCATTTTCTAAGGGCTCAGAAAATTCTTTCCAGGCTTTTATTTTTCCTTCGCGAACTTTCTTTTTTGCAGTGCGATCGATGGCTGTAATTTCATCTTCTGTCGCAATGTCATTAGAAATAATCCAGTCGCGAAATTTCAGGTTACAGTCATTCGATTTCTCCCATGCCAATCGTTCTTCATCTTTATACCTTTCGTGAGACCCTGAAGTAGAATGTCCTTGAGGCTGTGTAAGTTCATTCACATGAATTAAAACAGGGATGTGTTCTGTTCTTGAGAGTTGACTGGCTTTTTGATAGGTGTTAATGAGTTCCACATAATCCCATCCTTTTACTCTTAGGATTTCGTAGCCTTTATGTTTTGAATCTCTTTGAAATCCTTTTAAAACTTCAGAAATATTTTCTTTTGTTGTTTGATGTCTTGCATGTACAGAGATGCCGTATTCATCGTCCCAAACACTGACAACCATAGGGACTTGAAGCACTCCAGCAGCATTTATCGTTTCAAAAAATACGCCTTCACTTGTACTCGCATTTCCAATGGTTCCCCAAGCGACTTCATTTCCTGAGTTAGAAAATTTTTCGGAATCAATATCTTTAAGATTTCGGTAGATTTTTGATGCTTGTGCCAGTCCTAATAATCGTGGCATTTGAGCTCCAGTAGGGGATATGTCTGAACTTGAGTTTTTTTGTTGGGTTAGATTTTTCCAATCAAAATTATCATCTAATGAATGGGTTGTAAAATGTCCTCCCATTTGCCTTCCGGCACTCATAGGATCTTGATAGATATCTGTAGTTCCGTAAAGGCCTGAAAAGAATTGTTCGATGCTCAGTTTTCCAATCGCCATCATAAAGGTTTGATCTCTGTAATAGCCGGATCTAAAATCACCATTTTGAAATGCTTTTGCCCAAGCCAATTGTGGCAGTTCTTTTCCGTCACCAAAAATTCCGAATTTTGCTTTTCCTGTCAAAACCTCGCGGCGTCCAAGAAGGCTGCATTCTCTACTCGTGACCGCTATGGTATAGTCATTCAACACTTCAGTTTTGAAGTCCTCAAATGTTATATCTTTAGTAAGGTCATTTTTGGTTTGCATTCTAAATAATTTTATTGAGGCACAAATATAAAATATTTCAAGGCTTTGTCCTATGCTTTGTAATGTTAATTAAGTAACGGGTTGGGAATGAGAAACATGAAACCTGTTATTTTGAAAAGAAGTGTTTTGAATTAAAACCATTCCCTTCTAAACAGCCCTAAAAGAGCTTTGGGTTCTGCAGTAAACACAAATCGTATTTTCTGACTGTACTGAGGTTGGTCGATTTCCCATCCTAGGTTAGAATAGAACGGAAAATAGATTTCAAAATAATCTGTAATAAGATTGAGTCGGATTCCAGCATCATACACAAATATGGGATCATTCCCTTTGTTTTTCAACACGCCAACATCTCCATAGGCTTGTATGTATTTCCAAATCGAAACACTGGCATTTAGAGAGGTTAACCACTCATTTGCAAATGCGGTATCTAGTTTTGATTTGAATCCACCTTCGGCAATTATGAGTTGTTGACTGAAGATGCCCGTAGATTCAAATTGCCCTAAATAATTATAATCGAACAAATAATCGGTGGGACGGTCCAAAGCAAAATCGAAATTTTTCTCACCAGTTGGAATTTTAGAATATAAGAAGGCTCCAGCATAAACTCTTACATTATAAAATTGATTTTTATTGGAGCGTCTCCTAATTTCGTAGTTAAAGGATAATTTCCCAAATTGGTCTGAAAATTGAGCATCTAGAAACCATTTATGATATTTTTTAAAGCCATTATTTGCATCGATATATCGAATGTTAAACACTTTATATGGAGGGGCAACCGCTTCATCATCTTCTATTTTCACAAAATCTTTTTCGATACCAACATATCTGAAACTCAAACTTTTTAATTCGTTTGATCTTAGATTAGAAGCATCTCTAAAATTGAAATTAACATAAGGCACGGTCTTGGTTACAAAAGCATTTTCGGCAAAACTTGCGTGCGTTATAGCCATCCCAAAATTGATATTATATAGGTTTTGATCTTCAAAAAAGGTGTTATATCGAACCTTTGCACCTCCTGTGAGCGCATTCGAAGTCACACTGTATATAGGAGTGATTCCAAACAAAAAGGGTTTATTTAAGACCCCTTTGTTATTGACATTCATTCCTAAATTCAGACCGTCATAGATGTTTTTAAACTCTACAATGGGTAAAAAATACAATTGATTATCATGTGGAGACTCCACATCTTTAAAAAACCGAATTTGAAACGGTTTGTTAAATAATGAATTTCCCGATATCGATTTCCAGTTGTTTCTCAAATCAAATTCAGGAACCTTTTTATCATAGTTAAGCACTAATTTATCCGCCTGAATGTTGGGAACGACAAATTGTTTTTTAGCACCAATTTCAGTAAGCCATTGTTTCGAAATGACTTTGCCGTCTTTAAGCATAAAAAGTGAAATAGGTCTTTGCCCTTTTTTCTTATTTTTAACCGTAAAATAGATAGAGTCTTTCGTGGTTTCAACATCAGTGATTTTATAATCTATTTGTTGGGAGTTGGTCAAATAGGAATCAAAAAACCAATCGATGTCTTTTGAAGTTTTTGTCTTTAAATAGGTTTTGAAACGCGCTGTAGTTAGAAGTTCTTGCGTAGGCGTATTTACAAGCTCTTTTATCCATTCTTCAACCTTTGAATCCTCAATGATATCTTCAAGATATAAAAGCCCTAAGGCCGCTTTATATTTGCTGGATAGGTTGGCGTTAAATTTTAAAAGTTCATCTTTTGGAGTATTTAATGCTTGATCGCGACCTGTTCGCACCATGTGTAAATAGGTCAAAGGGTATTGGTCATTGAACTTCAGTTTGGCTAAATTATAAGATTTGATTCCCCAAACATTGGATAGTTTTCCTATTAATGATTCATCGGTATAAAATTGTTCGACATATTTCATTAACATAAAATTCTCAAATCCTGCCTGTAGCCAATACGATTCTCTTGGGTTTATTTTTAAGTGTCGTTTTAAATAAAGCCTTGTTAAGTTTTTTAGAAGATTCAGTTCATATTTAAATTGTTTAGAAAAGGGTGCTAAAAAGTCTGGAATGATATTTAAGCCATAAATAGGATATTTATTCAAGTCTGTATTTGTAATCAACAAATTATCTTGTGAATAGACTGCGAGTTCTGAATCTAAAAAACTAACAATTTTTTTAAAGATATCTATTTGCTTTAAAGCACTTATTTTAGTTTCGTTACTATCTGTGATGATGTTCAAGTTCTGAACGTTAAATCTAAAAAAGGGCGTTTTGGAAATGTAAAGACGACTGTCTGTACGCTTCTCTCCTGTAAAATTAAAGGTATTTTTTTGTTCTTTTGTTTGTGTGGATCTTAAATTTAACTCGGAGGCGACATCATAAAATTCAGGAACGTTCATGCTGATGTCTATGCTTGATTCCGGTGTGTAATAATCCTGAATATTCTTATTACTGTACAATTTCCATTCGGAATGTTCATAAACCGCGGGTGAAAAATACCAGTATTTTAAATTGAAATCTCCATCCTTTGTGACTCCGTAGCCTGTAAATCGATCGCTTTGAATCTGAAGGGTATATTCAAAATGTAATGTTGTAGATGTGTTTGGTAACAATTCATTTTCTAGTGTGACTTTGAAAATGTCTGGTTGGTTTTCTAAATAGTTGTAATCGATAGAGTTTCCAGCAGAATTTTGAATCGCAGTTATTTCTGTAAAGCCACGATCTTTTGGTTTTACCGAGAGTAGGGCATTGTCAAATTCTTCTATAAATCGTTTTGCAAGAGGCGTTGTTGGACTGCTATAGCTGGACGTCCAATCATTAAAATACAACGCACTTAAACTCTCATCAGAATTATTTTGATAGTCAATGCGTTGTTTTATAGTTATGGTATTCTTCTCTGCATCTAAGACAGCCTCTATTTGCATGGCATGTTGTCCAAAAACAGAGGATACACTTATATAAATAATAAGCGTTAATAGGGCCTTTAATAACGGTCTTACAGTCAACAATTTAGTTTTGTACAATTAGAAATTAGGGCTTAATTGATATTCTTTATAAAAATTATTTAGAATGCTAATGACTTCATCAGAAGTATCTACCACGTGAATTAAGTCTAAATCTTTGGCGCTAATGGTTTCAAAACGTTCTAATAAGGTCGCTTTAATCCATTCTAACAAGCCGTTCCAAAAGGTAGATCCTACAAGAATAACAGGAAATTTTTCAATTTTTTTAGTTTGAATTAATGTAATGGCTTCAAACAGTTCATCCAAGGTTCCAAAGCCTCCAGGCATCACAACAATTCCTTGAGAATATTTTACAAACATCACCTTTCTAACAAAAAAATAGTCAAAATCTAAACTCTTATCGCGGTCGATATATGGATTGTTATGTTGTTCAAAAGGGAGCTCAATGTTAAGTCCAACAGATGTTCCGCCTGCTAAATGTGCGCCTTTATTTCCAGCTTCCATAATTCCAGGGCCACCGCCCGTAATAACGCCGTAACCAGCATCTACAATCGCTGCTGCGACTTCTGTAGATAATTTATAATAGGTGTCTTCTGTCGGCGTTCTTGCAGATCCAAAAATGGACACACAAGGCCCAATCTTACTCATTTTCTCAAACCCATTTACAAATTCCCCCATGATTTTAAAAATCGCCCAAGAGTCGTTTGTTTTTATTTCATTCCACCCTTTGTGTTTCTGTTCCGGTCCCATAATTCAATTTTATTTAATGCCTACTAATGTAATTCTTTTTTTAAAAACTTAGCAGTATGACTCGTTTTGTTTTTTATAACAACTTCTGGCGTTCCCTTTACAAGAATCTCGCCACCGCCTTTACCACCCTCAGGACCAATGTCTATGATGTAATCAACGGTTTTTATCACATCTAAATTGTGTTCGATAATAATCACCGTATTGCCTTTGTTTACCAATTTATTAAGCACACCCATTAACACGCGAATGTCTTCGAAATGAAGCCCCGTTGTCGGTTCGTCTAAAATATAAATGGTATTTCCAGTGTCGCGCTTGCTCAGTTCTGTGGCCAATTTAATCCGTTGTGCCTCCCCACCAGAAAGCGTAGTACTTTGTTGTCCTAACGTAATGTAGCCCAAACCAACATCTTTAATGGTTTTTAATTTTCGGTGAATTTTCGGAATCAACTCAAAGAAATCCACGCCTTCATCGATCGTCATATTCAAGACATCACTGATTGATTTTCCTTTGTACCTAATTTCTAAGGTTTCTCTATTAAATCGTTTCCCCTGACAGGATTCGCATTCGACATAAACATCTGGCAAGAAGTTCATTTCAATAACTCTCAGACCACCACCTCTACATGTTTCACAGCGTCCACCAACCACATTAAAACTAAAGCGTCCTAATTTGTAACCGCGAATCATGGCTTCTGGGATTTTAGCAAATAAGGCCCTGATTTCTCCAAATACCCCTGTATAAGTAGCAGGATTACTTCGTGGCGTTCGTCCAATAGGTGACTGATTGATATCGATCACTTTGTCTAAATGTTCCAAGCCTTTAATAGATTTATAAGGCATCGGTTCCATCACTCCATGAAAATAATAATTATTTAAAATAGGGTAGAGGGTTTCATTTATTAAGGTCGATTTACCACTTCCTGAAACACCTGTTATTCCAATCATTTTGGCGAGTGGTAACTTTATGGACACATTTTTCAGGTTATTTCCTGTACATCCTTTGAGCTCTAAAAACTTTCCATTTCCTTCTCTACGGGTTTTTGGAACTTCAATTTTTTTAACACCACTCAAATAATCCGCGGTCATAGTGCCACTATTTAGAATGTCTTTTGGCGTTCCTTGACTGATAATTTCCCCGCCATGTTTTCCCGCTTTTGGTCCAATATCAATCACATGATCTGCTTGTTCTATCATCTCTTTATCGTGTTCTACCACAATCACCGAATTCCCTACGTCTCTTAAAGCAATTAAAGATTTGATGAGTTTTTCATTATCTCGTTGGTGCAAACCAACGCTTGGTTCATCTAAAATATACAAGACCCCCACCAGTTGTGAGCCTATTTGTGTAGCCAAACGAATCCGTTGGGCTTCTCCACCAGAAAGAGATTTTGAACTTCTACTGATTGATAAATAATCCAAACCAACATCCAAGAGGAATTGTAAGCGTGTCGAAATTTCTTTAATAATTTCTTTCGAAATGATTTCTTGATTTTTAGAAAGATGATTTGGTAATTCTTTGAACCATTCGGCTAAATCTACCACATCCATTTCAGAAAGTTCGGCAATATTTTGAGAGTTAATTTTGAAGTATAACGATTCTTTTTTAAGTCGAGAGCCTTCACAAGTTGGACATTTAATATTGTCCATATAGCTTTTTGCCCAACGTTGGATGGACGTAGAATCGGCATTCTTGTATTGGCTTTCGATAAAATTAGCGATGCCTTCAAAATTAATCACATAATTACGTGAAACGCCTAAGGTTTTACTATCCACTGAAAAATCATCTTTACCACCGTATAAGATAATCTTTAAGGCTTCCTTTGGGATTTTTGAAATGGGATCCGAAAGCTTGAAATCAAAGCGTCGTCCTATGAGCTCTAATTGTCTAAACATCCAAGATTCTTTCTGAGCACCTTGTGGTGCAAGCCCTCCATTTTTTATAGACAGACTTGTGTCAGGAATGATTTTGGTTTCATTTACTTTATAAAGCGTTCCAATACCACTACAGTCTGGGCACGCGCCTTTGGGAGAATTGAATGAAAAGTTGTTTGGTTCTGGGTTTGGATAGGAAATTCCAGATGTGGGACACATCAAATCTCGACTGAAAAAACGCACTTCTTTGGTGTCTTCTTCAATGACCATCAGCACATTTTCGCCATGATACATTGCTGTATTGATGCTTTCGTTCAGTCGACTTGTGGACTGTGCCGTTGCGTCAATTTTAAGACGGTCGATCACAATTTCAATATCGTGCATTTTATATCGGTCTAGCATCATGCCTTTGGTAATATCGACAATTACACCATCAGTTCTCACTTTCACGAAGCCTTGTTTTGCAATCTGTTCAAACAGCTCTCTGTAATGTCCTTTTCGAGAACGTATGACAGGCGATAAAATGGAGATGCGTTGCCCGTTAAAGGATTCTAATATCAGGTCTTTGATTTGGTCATCGTTATAACTTACCATTTTTTCATTGGTATTATAACTGTAGGCATCGGATCCTCTTGCAAATAGTAACCTTAAAAAATCATAAATTTCGGTAATGGTTCCTACCGTCGATCGGGGCGATTTACTCGTTGTTTTTTGTTCAATCGCAATGACTGGCGAAAGCCCATCAATTTTATCAACATCAGGCCGTTCTAAACTCCCTAAAAACTGACGTGCATAGGCTGAAAAGGTTTCAATATAACGGCGTTGCCCTTCCGCATAAATCGTATCAAATGCCAACGAAGATTTTCCACTTCCTGAAAGCCCTGTAATCACTACCAATTGATCCCGAGGAATCTTTACATCAATATTTTTTAAATTGTGTACTCTGGCACCTTTTACTTCTATAAATTCATCAAACTTGCTCATAAATATGTTCTGTACGCGCTTAATTAGTTGTCATTAAAATAGATCAATACTTCCTTTACCTTCCCTAACAATAGTCACTTCCGTTCCATTGACTTCGATAATCGTTGACGGCTGATTGTCTCCATAACCACCATCAATAACCATGTCAACTTTAGAATTCCATTTTTCAAAAATCAATTCTGGATCTGTAGTGTATTCCAGAATCTCGTCCTCATCATGAATCGACGTAGATACAATTGGATTGCCCAATGCCTTTACAATTTCCAACGCAATTGAGTTATCTGGAATTCGAATTCCAACCGTTTTCTTTTTCTTAAACGGATGCGGCAATGTATTCGCTCCAGGAAGAATAAAGGTATAAGGTCCTGGAAGATTTCGTTTCAAAAGTTTAAATATGGGCGTTTCAATTTGGGTCACATAATCACTCAAATTACTCAAGTCATGACAAATAAACGAAAAGTTTGACCGCTCCAGTTTGACGCCTTTAATTTTGGCAACACGTTCCAAAGCCTTTACGTTGGTAATGTCACATCCCAATCCATAAACTGTATCCGTTGGATAGATAATCAGCCCTCCCTTTTTAAGGACTTCAACCACCTTTTGAATGGCCTTTGGGTTTGGATTTTCTGGATATATTTTGAGAAGTTCGGACATAAAATTCAGTGTGTTTATGAAATGATTTCAAGTTTTGCAAACCGTAGCAATAGCTTTTTAACACCTCCCGTTTCAAATTTAATTTCAGCCTTCAAATCCGCTGCTTTTCCTTCGATACTTAACACATTTCCTTTTCCAAATCGTTGGTGATTCACAACATCACCTACAATTAATTTATTGTCAAATAAGTTAGTATTGGGTTTTGTTTCACTGACCTTTTTTAAATTCTTAGGTGTCGATATTTGAAATTTCTCTTGAACTTTTGGCTTGGCTTTCATGTAAGCCGGCTTCTTGTAGCGCACCGTATTTGGGTCCACATCTCCAAAAATATCAGCACTTAACATCGGGTTGAAACGGCGTTCTTCTTTAGGCGTGACAATCTCCAAATACTGCTCATCAATTTCTTCGATAAAGCGACTGGGTTCTGAATCTACGAGTTTCCCCCAGCGGTATCGCGAGAGGGCATAGGTCAGATAGGCTTGTTTTTCAGCACGGGTCAACGCCACGTAAAATAAACGGCGTTCTTCTTCCAATTCTTCACGTGTACTCATGCTCATTGCACTCGGGAATAAATCTTCTTCCAAACCAACAATATACACATACGGAAACTCCAATCCTTTTGCCAAATGGATGGTCATCAATGCCACCTTGTCGCTGTCGTCACCTTCTTCATTATCTAAGTCCGTTGCCAGAGCAACATCTTCTAAAAACTCTGCAATGGATCCTGTGGAGTCCGCTAATTCTTGTTGTCCTTCCACAAAATCTTTGATCCCATTCAGCAATTCTTCAATGTTTTCCAAACGGGTAATGCCTTCGGGAGTTCCATCTTTTTTAAACTCCTGAATCAATCCACTGGCTTTACATACATTCTCTGCCAAATCAAAGGCATTCATTGTTTGACTCATCACCTTAAAACTTTCAATCATCGTTGTAAAGTTTTGCAGTTTGGTTTTAGTCCCCGCATTGATGTTTATGGGAAGCTCATGAAGGTGTTTTAGAATTTCAAAAATGGTTTTATTATGTTCATTGGCAGATACAATTAGACGGTCAATCGTTGTTTGACCAATCCCTCGCCCAGGAAAATTAATGATCCGTTTTAAAGCCTCTTCATCTGAAGGATTGATGATAATTCT
Organism: Formosa sp. Hel1_33_131; assembly: GCF_001735745.1. Classification (NCBI taxonomy): domain Bacteria; kingdom Pseudomonadati; phylum Bacteroidota; class Flavobacteriia; order Flavobacteriales; family Flavobacteriaceae; genus Formosa; species Formosa sp. Hel1_33_131. Next base: position 79,828 of record NZ_CP017260.1, on the reverse strand, counting down.
CAAATAGGAGAGGACATCTTTTATTTCTTTTCGTTGATAAAAGGACAAGCCTCCGTAAATCCGATATTCCAAACCTCGTTTTCTCAAGGCATCTTCAATCGATCGCGATTGTGCATTGGTACGATACAGTACGGCAAAATCACCATTCTTGGCTTGGTTTTGCATCTTGTTTTCAAAGATAGTACTGGCAATATAACGCCCTTCGTCACCATCCGTTAATGATCGGTTGACAATAATTTTGGGACCTTCTTCATTCGCCGTCCAAACTACTTTTTCTAGCTTGGTTTGATTTTTTTCAATAATAGAATTGGCAGCATTCACAATGTTTTTTGTCGAACGGTAATTCTGCTCCAATCGGAACATTTTTACATTGTCATAATCCTTTTGAAAATTTAAGATATTATTGATGTTCGCTCCTCGAAATGCATAAATACTTTGGGCATCATCTCCCACAACACAAATGTTTTGGAAACGGTCCGAAAGTGCTCGTACAATTAAATATTGAGAGTGGTTTGTATCTTGATACTCATCCACTAAAATATACCGAAAACGATCTTGATATTTTGCCAACACTTCAGGGAATCGTGTGATTAATTCGTTGGTTTTGAGTAATAAATCATCAAAATCCATCGCACCCGCTTTGAAACAACGGGATACATATTCTTTATAAATCTCGCCCATTTCGGGGCGTTTTGCCATGACATCCGCTTCCTTCAGATCGGGATTTTGAAAATAGGCTTTGACCGTAATCAAACTGTTTTTATAGGAGGAGATTCGAGATTGGACTTGCTTGTATTTATAGATGTCTTTATCCAGTTTTTTCTCCTTTATAATCGAAGAAATTAAGCGTTGCGAATCTTGTGTGTCATAAATCGTAAAATTGGAAGGGTAGCCCAATTTATCGGCTTCAATACGTAATATTTTTGCAAATACAGAGTGAAAGGTTCCCATCCACAGGTTTTTCGCTTCGCTATCTCCTACAATCGAAGAAATACGTGTTTTCATTTCACGAGCCGCCTTGTTGGTAAAAGTGAGGGATAAAATATTAAAAGGATCCACACCTTCGCTCATCAAATAGGCGATGCGGTAGGTGAGGACTCTGGTTTTTCCAGAACCTGCACCTGCGATGATAATCATTGGTCCTTCTTTTTGAAGGGTGGGCGCTAATTGTGCCTCGTTAAGTTGACTTAAATATTGTTTCAAATTTCGTTTTTTCTAAGACGTGAAATTAAGGAATGTAATTCGTATTTTTAAAAGGAAGTCCTATAAATTATAAACAATTCTAGGGAAGTTACTAAAAGCGTTTGAAGACATTAATTTTTGCTTTTATATTGAAGGAAATTATTAACTTGGCATTTATTAATCAACACATCACACATTTAAATGGAAATTGAGTTTTATAGCCTTATCATGTATTGCATTCCAGCCCTTATAACAGGTGCGATTGCGTATTTATTTTTCAAAGAGTACACCAACAACGAAAGTAAAAGACGTCACTATATCCTTCATAAATCGCTTCAAAAAGAAGTGCTTCCTGTAAAACTTCAGGCGTATGAGCGTTTGGCGTTGGTTTTGGAGCGTATGGCTCCCAATAATTTACTCATTAGAATTCAACCTATTTCTCAACGAAAGGAAGATTATGAGCAGTTACTGATTCAGAATATCGAACAAGAGTTTGAGCATAATTTAGCTCAGCAAATCTATTTGTCGGAAGAATGTTGGAACATCATTTTAACCGCTAAAAACACGACCATTCAATTTATTAGAAATTGTGACATTTCAAACAGCGCCGAATCCGCTGATAAATTTCGCGAATTAGTCCTCACAAAATCGATGGATATGCCATCACCAAGCAATGCTGCCTTAGCGTATTTAAAAAATGAAGTGAGTAATTTACTAACGTATTAAAGTGGATTGATGCAAAACACATTACTTCAAACTCCCATTGATTATCTGAAAGGTGTAGGGCCTGGGCGTGCCGAAGTATTGCGTAAAGAATTAGGGATTCAGACCTATCAAGACCTGATTAATTTATTTCCAAACCGGTACATCGATCGCACGCAATTTTATAAGGTTTCTGAACTGCAACCTACCAATGCTGAAGTTCAAATTGTCGGTCAGATTACAGGATTCAAAGAAATTGCTCAGAAACGCGGTAAACGCCTTGTAGCAACCTTTAGAGATGAAACGGGCTACGTGGAATTGGTTTGGTTTAGAGGCCATAAATGGATTCGTGAGCATCTGAAAACGCATACGGATTATGTGATTTTTGGAAAGATCAATTTGTTCAATGGGACTTTTAGTATGCCGCATCCCGATATCGAACTCAAAACAGATTATGACAAAAGCCTGTCGAAAGCGATTCAACCCATTTATCCCTCCACAGAAAAATTAGCGAACCGAGGCATTTCGAACCGTGTGATTTGTAAGATCATGGAACAATTGTTTTTGCAATTGAATGGGCGATTTGAAGAATCGCTTTCTACGGAGATTTTAGAACATCAAAAACTAATATCTAAAAGCGAAGCTTTTTTAAATGTACATTTTCCAAAGACTCAAAATTTACTGAGTCTGTCTCAATTTCGTTTAAAGTTTGAAGAATTATTTTACATCCAGCTTCAGCTCATTCTTAAAAACATCATTCACAAGACCAAAATAAAGGGCTACCGATTTGAAACCGTCGGTTCCTATTTTAACACCTTTTATAAAGAACATTTGCCTTTCGAATTGACCAACGCTCAAAAACGGGTGTTGAAAGAAATTCGAATTGATATGGACAGTAATGCCCAAATGAACCGCTTGTTACAGGGCGATGTGGGCTCGGGGAAAACTATTGTGGCGTTGATGTCCATGCTCATCGCAATTGATAATGATTTTCAAGCGACACTGATGGCACCCACAGAAATTTTATCATTTCAGCATTACAACGGCTTGAAACCGTTTTGTGACCTAATTGGGGTTAAGATCGGATTGTTAACAGGGTCGAGTAAAACCGCGGCCCGACGCATCATTCACGAACAATTAGAATCGGGGGAATTACAAATCATTATTGGAACGCATGCGCTTTTAGAGGACAAGGTGAAGTTCAAGAATCTTGGCTTGGCAATCATTGACGAGCAACACCGTTTTGGAGTCGCACAACGTAGCAAACTGTGGAAAAAAAATGTGTCGCCACCACATATTTTGGTGATGACTGCGACGCCCATCCCACGCACCTTAGCAATGTCTGTTTATGGCGATTTAGATATTTCTGTGATTGATGAATTGCCGGCAGGTAGAAAACCGATTAAAACCGTGCACCGTTTTGACAGCAATCGTCTGAAAGTACTTGGGTTTATTAGAGATGAAATTGCAAAAGGACGCCAAATTTATATTGTATATCCATTGATTAACGAAAGTGAAACCTTGGATTTTAAGGATTTAATGGATGGTTATGAAGGTATTGTACGGGACTTTCCAACCCCAAAATACCAAGTATCCATTGTACATGGGCAAATGAAACCCGCCGATAAAGAATTTGAGATGCAACGTTTTGTCAAAGGCGAAACGCAGATCATGGTTGCCACAACCGTGATTGAAGTAGGCGTTAATGTACCCAATGCTTCGGTGATGATAATTGAAAGTGCCGAACGGTTTGGGCTTTCGCAACTCCACCAATTGAGAGGGCGTGTAGGGCGTGGAAGTGAGCAAAGTTATTGTATTTTAATGACAGGGTCTAAACTTGGAGATAACAGTAAAACCCGCATGAAAACCATGGTCAATTCGAGTGATGGATTTGAAATTGCGGAAGTTGATTTACGACTCCGAGGCCCAGGCGATATGATGGGCACTCAACAAAGTGGGATCTTAGAATTGAAAATCGCCAATATTGTAAAGGATAAAGACATCTTGTCTTTGGCACGGCATTGGGCTAAAAAGGTGCTGGTTTCCGATCCGAAATTAATCGATCCAAAGCATCAACCCATTGCGCAAACCTATATCAAAATGGGAAAATATAAGAATATCTGGAATTATATTAGTTAGGGTTTTAAGAAGCTAAAAAATCATCACTGAGTGTTTGCAGGTCTTTTATCACCAGTCTAAAATCGGCTTCAAAAAGTGTGTAGAATTCTTTTAATTCCTGTCCAGCCTTGTCCATTCCCGATCTGTTTTTTGTACGCCGATTCATACCAGCTAACACACGGTCAATACCTTCTAGTTCGGCATAGATTAAAAGCCAGTTGCCCTCCATCATAATAGGTGCTATTTTTTGAATGTTAGCGGGGAGTATTTCAAAATTATCTCGCAATAATTTATAAAACGATTGAATGTAATCGGCTAAAGGAATATCAGAATACTCCGACCAATTTTTAGCTAAAAAATGATCGTAAAATATATCTACTATAATCCCTGAATAATGCCCGTAATTTTTATGAAGTCGTTTGGTGCTTTGCCGAAAAGCGGGGTGGGCATCCGTTGTTGTATCTATTTGACGGTGCAGTAAGATTCCTTTTTGGATTTCGGGAGGGTAAGTGTCGTATTTTGAGCCTTTAATACTGTCTGCAATAAAGTTGCCAATCATAATATCGGGCTGACCTCCAGAAAGAAAAATATGTGCCAAGTAATTCATATGGCAATATTATGAATACATTTTAATATAATTGATTTGAAGTCTTATATTTGTTGAAACTTATTTTTTACATGACACTCATCAAATCAATTTCAGGAATTCGCGGTACCATTGGAGGTACTGTTGGAGATAATTTAACCCCTATAGACACTGTGAAATTCGCTGCGGCGTACGGAACGTGGATCAAATCACAACGCACTAAAGAAAATTACCGTGTGGTGGTTGGAAGAGATGCTCGAATTTCGGGAGCGATGGTTCAAAACTTAGTCATGAATACACTGATTGGAATGGGGATTGATGTGATTGATTTAGACCTGTCAACGACACCAACCGTTGAAATTGCAGTCCCTTTAGAACATGCTGATGGCGGTATTATCTTGACGGCGAGTCATAACCCAAAACAATGGAATGCTTTAAAACTTTTAGATCATAATGGAGAGTTTTTAAATGCCGAACACAGCCAACGTGTTTTAGATATCGCAGCGGCAGATGCTATGGAATTTGCGGATGTAGATGATTTAGGCACAATTACTGAAAATCAAGCTTATTTTGACATTCATATCGATGAAGTGTTGGATCTGGAATTTGTGAATGTAAAAGCAATTTCGGACTGTAATTTTAAAGTGGTGGTCGATGCTGTGAATTCTACGGGTGGGATTGCCATTCCACTTTTGTTGGAACGTTTAGGTGTTGAGGCAGTCAAAATTCATTGCGAACCCAACGGACAATTTCCACACAATCCAGAACCGCTGAAGCAACACTTAACAGATTTATCCGAAAAGGTAGTGTCTTCTCATGCCGACTTTGGAATTGCCGTCGATCCAGATGTGGACCGTTTGGCATTTATGGATGAAAAGGGAGTGATGTTTGGAGAAGAATATACTTTAGTGGCTTGTGCCGATTATATTTTAAGTCAACGCCCAGGAAATACGGTGAGTAATCTCAGTTCTACACGAGCGTTGAGAGATGTGACCGAAAAACATGGCGGAACGTATACAGCGAGTGCCGTAGGAGAAGTGAATGTCGTCAACGCCATGAAAGCAACCAATGCGGTTATTGGGGGTGAAGGCAACGGCGGAATTATTTATCCTGAGTCACATTATGGACGTGATGCCTTGGTAGGAGTGGCCTTATTTCTGAGTTTATTAGCGGAGCGTAAAATAGCGGTTAGCGAGCTGAGGGCTAGTTATCCTTCTTACTTTATGAGCAAGAAGAAAATTGACTTAAATCCTTCTATTGATGTGGATGCTATTTTAGTGGCGATGGAAGCCAAGTACGCACACGAACAAATTTCTACAATTGATGGAGTTAAAATCGATTTTGCTTCCGAGTGGGTGCATTTAAGAAAAAGCAATACAGAAGCCATTATTCGCATCTATACAGAAGCACCATCTCAAGAAAAAGCAGATGTTTTAGCTGATAAAATTATTGATGAAATAAAGAAAGTAGCGGGACTTTAAAGCTCGCGATGTTTCCAACGTTTGTGCGTCCAAAGGTAATATTCAGGCGCTTCGTGAATTTGAGTTTCCACAAGTTTTAGAAATTTGTCAGTAATTTCATAATCCTTAAAGTCAGTTGGGTTTTCTGCCAAGGTTTGAAAGGTTGCTTCATAGTATCCTCTTTTTTTACGTTCTACAGCAAAAAACACAACAGGCATGTCCAGTTTTTTAGCCATCATTTCGGCACCAGTATGTACGGGAACTTTAATACCCATAAATTCATTCCAGTGACGGGCTTTGTCTTTCTTAGGCGATTGGTCGGAGGCAAATCCATTCATGGACAGAATGCCATTTTTTTTGGCTTCTTCCAAAACAGAAAATGTTTCTTTGGTTGTAATGAGATAACTGTTGTAACGGGCTCTAATGGACTTGATTAAGCGATCGAAATACTTGTTTTGAAGTCTTTTATAGATGCCATAACCGCGATGACTCGTGTAGGTTTGAAGAATAAAAATCCATTCCCAACTACCATAGTGCGCACACATAAGCACGATGCTTTTGTTTTGTTTTTCAAAACCCTTAATGATATCCAAATTTTTAAAGGTGTAACGCGCCTTCATGGACTCCAAGGAAATATTCATTGATTTGATAGATTCCAAAATCATATCACAAAAATGGTGATAGAATTTCTTTGAAATCGTCTTAATTTCTAAATCCGATTTTTCAGGGAATACAAGTTTAAGATTCTCTCGAACAGTTTTTTTTCTATAGCCAAAAACATGGTACATCAACACATATAAAAGGTCTGAAACGGCGTATAGCAATCGAAATGGGAGAATGGAAACCATCCACAAAATTGGGTAAATTAAAATGTACGCTAGTAATTGCATTTAAAAAGATTAAATTTACAGTCGCAAATATATAGTTTATTTAATATATCCCTATGGACATTTCTATTTATACCCTGATTATTATAGCCCTCAACGCACTTTGCTCTTTTAAGGGTTTTAAAGATCGTTCTTTTTTTGAGACGTATAAGTTTAATGTGGGAGGCATCAAACGTGGTGAACAACTCCGTATGTTGGTCTCTGGGTTTCTACATGTTGACTTGCAACATCTGTTATTTAATATGTTTGCACTCTATATTTTTGGAGATATAGTAATCAATAGCGTGGGGCCGTTTTATTTCTTTTTGATTTATTTTGGCAGTTTAATTTCTGGCAACCTATTATCTTATTACTTTCATAAAAATGAACCTTACTATTCTGCAGTAGGAGCGAGTGGTGCTGCGACGGGCATCTTATACGCCGCTATTTTGTTGTACCCTGGAATGGAATTGTATCTGTATTTTATTCCCATTCCGATTCCATCTTATGTGGTAGGAGTCGGGTATATGTTGTATTCCATTTATGGGATGAAATCACGGGTTGGAAATATAGGACACGACGCCCATTTTGGTGGAGCTATTGGAGGGTATGTTCTTACATTGTTGATTGCTCCTCAAGTTTTAGAGACTCATTTATGGATGGTAATCGTTCTCGCTATTCCAATTGTTATTCTGTTTGTGATGCATAAAAACAATAAGATTTAGAAGTAACTATTCTTAACTTACTCCAATAAGCTCTTAATTTTCGCTTCCAATTCAGCACCTCTTAAACGTTCGGCGATAAGAGTTCCGTTTTCGTCCAAAATAAAGGTCGCAGGAATCGAATTGACACTGTAAGCTTGTGCAATGGGGTCTTGCCAGAACTTTAGATTAGAGACGTTATACCAACTTAGTTGATCTTTTTTTATGGCCTCAATCCAAAACGCTTTCTGATCTCCGCGTTCCAATGAAACACTGATAATTTCTAATCCTTTTGAATGGTAGGTGTCATAAAGTCTTACCAAATTAGGGTTTTCAATTCGGCAGGGCTTGCACCAAGAGGCCCAAAAATCAACAATGGTAACTTTTCCTTTAATTTTACTTAAGGTGATTTGTTCTCCCTCTGGATTAGGCGCAGAGAAGTCAGGCGCTTTCATGCCAATTTTTATTTTCGCTTTATTTGGGTTGCTTTCAATTTTTTCTTTAATACGATTTGAGATCTGTTGATTTGTTTCGTTTTTAGTCTTGATAGACTCTTCGATATTTTCGTAGGCTTTAGTTGCCAATTCCAGATCAAAGCCCTTTTGTCCTGTAAGACCTTCCAATATAAATAATGAAAAATCGGAATCGTTATTTTCTTCAATAAATTCATATCCGAAATTTTTCAATTGGGCTCTCAAAAAATCTCCTTTCTTTTGAAGTGCTTTTAAGCCTTCTGAATCTTTTTCAGAACTTAAGAACTCAGCTTTCACAGCCTCGATCGCTTCTGTTTTTTCTTGGTATTTATTTTTATAATCATTAAAAACTTTATTGTTATAAGTACCTTCTACTTTTGATTTATGAATACTATCTTTATAAATTTCTATATTAATATTTCCAGGTTCTATAAAAACAGAGGTTTGACCTCTCACGCCATCAATGGTCAAGGCACGCATTTCGGCCCCTTTTATTTCTCCTTTAAAACGAAACGTTCCATTAAAAACAATAGCAGTATCGGTGGCTTTTCTATTTCTGCCATTTTCAGTCTTTATCAAATAGGCTCTTAAGCCATCATAAACGCCCTCAGCTTTGACAAATACTTCGTATTCGCCTTCATGATTTGACGTTGAAGGTTTGCAACCAAACAAAAGTGCAATAACAAGGATAGAAATGATTTGAGTTTTCATCTGTAAGTATTTTAAATTTTTACAAAAATAAATTAAAAATATTACTTCTCCCATTTGAAGTAATATTAATACTTTTGTAAAAAATTAATCCATTGTATCAAAACGACACTATTATTGCTTTAGCCACTCCGTCCGGAGCAGGCGCGATTGCTATTATTCGACTTTCAGGCCCTGAAGCAATTACGAAAGTAGATGCGTTTTTTAAATCGATACATGCCAAAAAACTAACGACTCAAAAAACACATACCATTCATTTAGGACATATCGTAGAAGATTCACGAATTTTGGACGAAGTATTGGTATCTGTTTTTAAAAATCCAAAATCCTACACAGGTGAGGATGTGGTGGAGGTTTCTTGTCATGGGAGCTCTTATATACAACAAGAAATCATACAATTATTTGTACGTAACGGAGCGCGTATTGCAAATCCAGGGGAATTTACCCTCCGTGCATTTCTCAACGCAAAGCTCGATTTGAGTCAGGCCGAAGCCGTAGCTGATTTGATTGCTAGTGATAACAAAGCCTCCCATCAAATTGCTATGCAACAGATGCGTGGAGGGTTTAGTAATGAGATTAAAGTTTTACGTGATGAGTTGTTAAACTTTGCTTCCTTGATTGAATTAGAACTTGATTTTTCTGAGGAAGATGTAGAGTTTGCAGATCGGAAACAATTTGAAGATTTATTAGAACGTATTATTAAGGTATTAAAACATTTGATTGATTCGTTTTCAACCGGGAATGTAATCAAAAATGGAATTCCAATTTCTATAATTGGGGCACCTAATGTGGGGAAATCTACGTTATTAAACGCGCTTTTAAACGAAGATAAAGCCATTGTAAGTGATATTGCTGGAACAACTCGTGATGCTATCGAAGATGAAATTACAATCGAAGGCATTAAGTTTCGATTTATAGATACAGCGGGCATTCGAACCACCAAGGATGCCATTGAAAGTATCGGTATCAAAAAAACATTTGAAAAAATCACCCAATCCCAAGTGGTATTATATTTACTAGATGCTACTAAGGTCACAACAGAAACTATTCAGATTTTTAATTCAGAGATTCGAAAAATTCAAGAACAGTACCCAGATAAACAACTGATCGTTGTAGCTAATAAAATGGATGAAGCGGATCAGGAATATATTGAAACCTCTTTTGTATATCCTCATACGCTTTTTACTTCTGCTAAAAGCGGGTTGGGTATCGATACTTTAAAAGCGAAGTTGTTAGAATTTGTAAATACAGGTGCTTTGAGAAATAATGATACCATCATTACAAACTCCAGACATTACGATTCTCTTTTAAAAGCACTGGCTGAAGTTCAAAAAGTACAACAGGGGATGGATGCTAACCTTTCTGGAGATTTATTAGCAATAGACATCCGTCAGGCATTGTATCATTTTGGTGAGATTACCGGCGAAATTACTTCAGACGACCTGTTAGGGAATATCTTTGCAAACTTTTGTATTGGAAAGTAATTAGACACAATAAATACGAAATCACCCTTCAGGTTTTTCAAGTTTAAACATGCTATCTTTTGTCACACGGGTGTACCAATCACCCCCTAAGCGTGCGACAAGATCTAATTTTTCGGAATCAATTTGGTTGTTTTCATCTAAGAACTCCGATTTCACATGGATGTGAACTACTTTGGCTATGATCAATTGGCCAGCACCGCCATGTTCACCAAGAGAGACAATATTTTCAACTACACATTCAAAAGAGACTGGGGATTCCATAACTCTCGGGGGCTTCACTTTAATCGAGGGGACTTCAGTCAATCCTGTTTCTGTAAATTCATTCACGCCTTTGTCATACTCTTTACTCGTTTCTGACATTTGTTCGACAATTGAATAATCAACGATATTAATCACTACTTCTTTTGTTTCTGTAGCATTTTGAAGCGTATGTTTTGTAGTGTTATCGCGTACACGTCTTGCCGGTGAGAAAATTAATATGGGTGGATTAGAGCTAAATACATTAAAAAAGCTAAATGGACTCAAGTTGACATTTCCCTTGGCGTCTATGGTACTTGCAAACGCAATAGGTCTTGGAGCAATAGCGGAGGAGAGCAGTCTATGAACATCTCTAGTTTCTAGTAATTCGGGATCAAATGATTTTATGGTTGACATGCTATTTTTTTTAAGTAGTTTTTAAAAGTGTTGATTTAACGGCTCCAAACCCAACTCGGATTTCACCTTTTTGACAATGACCTCTCATAATCACGGTATCATTATCTTGAATAAATTTACGTGAGCCTCCTTCAAGTAGTTCCACAGGTTTTGAGCCTGCCCACGACAACTCGAGCATTGATCCATAGGAATCGGGACTTTTTCCACTGATGGTGCCTGAAGCCATTAAATCGCCTACATTCAAATTACAACCATTAACGGTATGATGCGCTAGCTGTTGGTTCATGTTCCAATACATATATTTGAAATTGGAGTGACTCACCACCGTTTCTTTACAATTTTCTGGTTGAATGGATACTTCTAAATTAATGTCATAATTTTTAGATCCCTTGAAATTCAAATAGGGCAGAACCGTCGGTTCTTGTTTAGGACCGTCAATTTTAAACGGTTCTAAAGCTTCTAAAGTCACCACCCATGGCGACATAGATGATGCAAAACTTTTCGCTAAAAAGGGACCTAAAGGAACGTATTCCCATTTTTGAATGTCCCGTGCCGACCAGTCGTTAAATAATACCTTTCCAAAAATATACTCATCAGCGGCATCTGTTGAAACAGAATCGCCAAGTTTGGTTGATTTCCCGATGATAAAGCCCATTTCTAGTTCAAAGTCTACTCGTGTAGAGGCTTGAAAAACAGGCGCCGTATTGGGAGCTAAAACCACCTGTCCTTTTGGACGGTGTACGTTTTCACCACTAACGATGATAGAGGAAGCGCGTCCGTGATAACCAACGGGTAAATGTTTCCAGTTTGGCAGCAACGCATTGTCAGGATCTCTGAACATGGTGCCTATATTGGTGGCGTGTTCTATGCTTGAATAAAAATCGGTATAATCACCGACTTTTACAGGTAAATGCATCTGCACGGAGCTTTGTTTTATAAATACAGAAGGGTGTGATTTTAATACAGAATTTTCATTGCATAATTCGACTTGAATGTATTCTCTGATTTTTACGGTCGTCGATTTCCCTAAGGCAATAAAATCATTTAAGTACTCTGACTCTAAGACGGTAATATCAAAATCTAAATCTTTAAAAACACCCAACTCAAAAGCGGCATATACATCTACTATTTTATCTCCAATAGCAACACCAACTCTTTTGATGTGATCGGATTCTGAAAAAATACCAAAGGGTAAATTATAAATACTAAAATCAGAATTATTATCAATTTTAATCCAAGATTGCATACGTTATTTTTTAATAATTAAATCCAAACCATCAGTGATGAGCTTGGTAAAATGTTTGTTTTTTTTCAATGTGAGCAGCTGCTCGTAAACCGCATCCATTAAAGATAAATCTTTATCGTAAACCAACTCATACAATTCCAATAAGATTAACCATTCTGAGGGATAGTTTGATTTAACTTCCTTAAATACAGATGTTAAAGAATTAAAATCTACTATTTTTTGAATTCTATGATTTTTTACGGTTTCATACAGTTGATGCAGTTGTTGTTCTTTATCAGAATAAATGATTTTAGCGGTTTTCGTTTCTGAAATCGTATATATATCTTCAAAAGAATTTGAATCCGCTGGACCCGCAAATGCGGAACAGATATGGTTTCCGATGGCCATGTCGTAAACACCCCAACTCGGATCAAATAAGACGGTCTCAAAATGGGTAACTCTACAGTTCTTAAACGTGATTAAAATAATTTTTCCTTGAAGATCTCTTTTGCCTGTAATGATTTTTCCTTCAACTGTGACGCCCCCTTCAAAATTAAGACGGGTCGTTTTACCTTCCACAATACCATAAACTTCCAGGTCTTTTGGAGACATGTCTTCAATCGCAATATTAATTCCCTCTAATTTTCCTACGGGACTCCCAAACCCACTAGGGTGTTGTTCGGTTCCGTGCCCAATTAGTTCGGTTCCATTAACAGATAATGCTGTTGGACTGTTGGTTTGAAAGTAAATAGGGGTGTTGTTGGCGTCTAAAACGTTGTTAAATATTCCTGACACTTGAATGCCTGTACTCAATTCGATCGTTCCCAGTTTTTTGGAAACAATCAGTTTTTTCAACCCTTTTAAACCGCCAGTTCGTATCGCCATGGTATTTGCAAATTTTTCTAAAACAAAGCTAAGACTTGCAAAGTTAGGAATGACAAATAATTGGGGTTGAGTGTTGGTAATGTCAAAATTGACTTCGGCTGCTTCAATTGAATACGGAATTTTTTTCACCTCTTTTTTTAAACACAATTGACTTTCTTCGATGGAAGATAACAAACCTGCGCCATATAATTTTGGATTTTCGAGTGTTCCAATAAGTCCATATTCAACTGTCCACCAATGGAGGTTTCTAATTTTAGCCATTTCAGAAAGTTCACCCATATTTTCTTGAAGCGTATTTACAGCTTTGGTAGCTTCCAAAATTTCTGTTTTTGTAGAATTTGGATTCTCTTTTAAAATGGATAAAAGCCGAATGGCCTCGTACATTTCATCGTCTTTGGGTGATGAAATGGCTTTACAACCAATCTCTCCTAACCGTCTTAGGTATTCCGAGTATTCTGGATTTGCAATGATAGGCGCATGTCCTGCTGCTTCGTGAATAATGTCGGGAGCGGGTGTATAATTTATGTGGTCAATGGTTCTAATATCAGAAGAAATTACGAGCACATTATAGGCTTGAAATTCCATAAAGGCATTGGGTGGAATAAATCCATCGACAGCAACGGCTGCCCATCCAATGTCTTTCAGAATGCGATTCATGCCTTCCATTTTAGGAATTGTTTCCTCATCGATTCCCGTTTTTTTTAGACCATTGCTGTAACTTTTATGCGCTATTTGTTTTAAAACATGAATATTCAAACGCATCACATACCGCCATACCGCTTGATTTTGAGCCGTATAGTCTTTATAAGGTTGTTGTACTATAAACTTATGAAGGTGCTTCGGTAGCTTTTCAGTAACGCTGTTAAACTGCATTGTATGTCCATGAATGGCTGTTGGCATTAAAATATCCAATTAAAGGGTTCCTCTATTTTCTTGTTCTCTTTCGATAGATTCAAATAGGGCTTTGAAGTTTCCAGCACCAAACCCTCTAGCACCCATTCTTTGAATGATTTCAAAAAACAAGGTGGGTCTGTCTTCTACAGGTTTCGTAAATATTTGTAATAAATACCCTTCTTCATCTGCGTCAATCATAATCCCAAGAGATTTTAATTTTTCAATATCTTCTGCTAATTCATGGTTGTGATCAGAAAGTCTTTTTGGAACAGATTTGTAATAGTCGTCGGGTGGTGTGCTTAAAAACTCAACCCCTTTAGCTCTCATTTTTGCGACCGTATCAATGATGTCATTTGAGGCAACAGCAATATGTTGCACTCCTGGACCATTGTAAAAGTCTAAGTATTCCTCAATTTGAGATTTCTTTTTTCCTTCTGCAGGTTCGTTAATTGGAAATTTAATTCTTCCGTTTCCGTTACTCATTACTTTACTCATTAATGCGGAGTATTCTGTTGTAATTTGCTTATCATCAAAAGATAAGAAGTTTACAAAGCCCATAACATCTTCGTAATATTTTACCCAGATATCCATTTCATTCCAGCCAACATTCCCTACCATATGGTCTATAAATTTAAGACCCATAGGTTCAGGATTGTATTCTGATTCCCATTTTCTATAACCTGGTAAAAACACCCCTGTGTAGTTTTTTCTTTCTACAAATATGTGAACGGTTTCACCATAGGTATAAATTCCAGCTCTCACTATTTCGCCATGTTCGTCTTTTTCAACCCTTGGTTCCATATAAGATTTTGCACCTCTTTTGGTCGTTTCTTCCCACGACTTTTTAGCGTCATCAACCCACAAAGCAACAACTTTCACCCCATCACCATGCTTAGATAAATGTTCGTTCATCCATGAATCTGGATTAAGTGGAGTGGTTAATACGATTCTTATTTTATCTTGTTTTACTACATAAGATGCATAATCTTTACATCCTGTTTCTAATCCTTTATAAGCATGCGATTGAAATCCAAAAGCAGTTTTGTAAAAGTGGGCTGCTTGTTTTGCATTACCTACAATAAATTCTACATAATCAGTTCCTAATAACGGAAGAAAATCTTGTGCTTCTTTAAATATTTTTTCCAATCCGTATTCTACATTTTCTATTTTACTCATATCCGTTAGTTTTTTAATTTTTTTATTCTGTAATCCAGGATTTATAATAATCTTCGTTTTGTAATTTTATAGCTTCTTCCGTCACCATTAACGGACTAAAGGTGTCCACCATCACTGCAAGTTCAAAAGTTTCTTTTTTACCAATACTTTTTTCCATGGTTCCTGGGTGTGGTCCGTGTGGAATCCCCGCAGGGTGTAGGGTAATACTCCCCTTGTTAATATCATTTCTACTCATAAAATCACCATCTACATAATAGAGGACTTCATCAGAATCAATGTTAGAATGATTGTAAGGTGCTGGTACCGCATTTGGGTGGTAATCATAAAGTCTAGGAACAAACGAACAGATGACAAAGGTGCTTGTTTCAAATGTTTGGTGAATGGGTGGCGGTTGATGAATCATCCCTGTAATGGGTTCAAAATCGTGAATAGAAAATTTATACGGAAAATTATAGCCATCCCAACCAACCACACTAAATGGGTGCGCTGCATACACGTATTCGTGAATGGTATCTTGTTTTTTTACTTTGATTATAAAATCGCCCATTTCATTAAACGTTTCAAGTTCAGTAGGCGGGTGGAGGTCTCTTTCGCAATAAGGCGCACCTTCTACATGTTGTCCAAACCAATTTCTATAACGTTTTGGGGTGTAAACGGGGCTCTTGGATTCAACGATAAATAAACGGTTGTTTGCATCGTTAAACTCAATTTGATAGATGATTCCTCGTGGAATTACTAGGTAATCCCCATACTTAAATTCTATATTTCCTAAATTAGTTCTCAGTTTCCCTGAGCCTTCATGGATAAATAGCACTTCGTCAGAATCGGTATTTTTATAAAAATAACTGGTTAACGATTCTTTAGGAGCTGCCAAACTAATTTGACAATCTTTGTTGACCAAAACACATTTTCTGCTTTCTAAATAATCATCTACGGGAGCCACTTGATAACCTTCAAGTTTTAAGGATTTCATGTTTTTAGACACCGCAATTTTTGGCGCTACATCGTAAGATTTTAAGATTGCTTTGACTTGTGTAGGGCGTTGTGTATGGTACATCAAAGTTGACATGCCATCAAACCCGATGGTGCCAAACAATTCTTCATAATAGAAATTATCGTTTGCATCTTTAAAAATAGTGTGTCGCTTAGGCGGAATTTTTCCTAACGTATGATATCTAGGCATAATATAAGATTAAAATTTAAGTCAGTATTTAAAATAACTGATAAGAACAAATCTAAATATAATATAAGTTACTTATTTGTTTATTACTAAAACAGTTTCTAAATAAGAATATTTATATGTATTTTTGTATTAATAAATAGTTTTATTCTTTTTACGAATAATTTTAAAACCATTAATATATATATTTTCTAGATGCTCGAAAAACTGAACAAAACCGATATTGAAATATTAAGGCTGTTACAACAAAACAGTAACCGTACCATAAAGAACATCGCCGACCTCTTAGGGATGACCACAACTCCTGTTTTTGATCGTATTAAAAAATTAGAAAAAAGGGGTTTTATTAGTAAATATGCTGCGATTTTAAACTCCAAAAAATTAGGTTTAAAATTGACTGTTTTTGCTGGAATTGCTCTTAAGAATCATACACGGAGTTATTTAGAGAAATTTGTCAAAACCATTGATGGATTTCCTGAAGTAGTAGAGTGCCACCGTGTGTCGGGTAATTTTGATTATTTACTAAAATTAGTATTAGTGGATATAGAAGACTACGAACAATTTATCTTAACCAAACTCGCTCTTATAACCGATTTAAGTAACGTACAAAGTTATGTGGCGCTGTCACAAAGTAAATCGACTAATGAGGTGAATTTGGATCATTTGATGTGATGATTGTGGTTTCTCTAATACTCTTGAACTAATACTTCTGTTGGAATATTTAGAGCTGTATTTAATTTTCGAATCATACTCAGTGTCAACTTACGTTTGCGATTTAGTATTTCACTTACTCGACTTGTAAATCCAACGATTTCTGCCAAGTCTTTTTGTTTCATCCCCATTTGTTCCATACGGAATTTTATCGCCTCAATTGGGTCTGGCATTGCAATGGGGTAATGTTTTTCCTCATATTTTTCAATTAAAATTGAAAGTACTTCGGCTTCATCTCCTTCTGGTGAATCAATTTCTGCGTGAAAGATAATCTCTAACCTCTCTAAAGCTAGGTTATAGTCTTGTTCTGTTTTTAGAGGGCTAATATTCATAATCATATTGTTTTAACGTCAATTTCATCATTTTTTTAAATTTATTCATTGATTTTAAGGGATTTAAAAACCAAACAGGTTTTAATTTACAGACCTAATTATTACGATCTATTTCAATTTCCTCAATCTCAAAATCTGGTGCAAGTGGTGGTGGAGGCATTGACAAAGTGTCCAGATATGATATTCCTCTTGTTGAAAACACCATAGCTTTTTTTATTGCTTTAATTTTAGAAGTATAACTTATGTTAAAAAGAAAATCATACAAATCAATAATATATTTGGGCGCTTCGCCATGAGAATAACTGGTGTTTGCTTCAAATTTACCTGAACATATTCTCATTTTATAGTAACCAACATCTACCACATTTCCATCATAGGAATCTTTTACTTCATTATTTTTTAATTTAGTTACTAATTTATTTAAACGATCCTTTTCAATTGACGTTAGTGTTTTATAATACAAACCTAAACGGGAATTATATTTAATAAAATTCACGTATAATGTATCGTTAAGAACTTTAATATCCATAACTGGGCAATTCCCAAAACATTCATAAGATGAGAATTCTATAAAATTCAATTCATTGTTACTTTTTTTACAACTTACAAATAGTAAACTAAAAGCCATCAAAAAGATTATTCTATTTCTGTACATTTTTTATTTTTTTAAATTATGTAGTGAGCAAAGAAAAAATTGCTGAAATACTAACAGATGCTTTTGTTGAAAAGAGCGCAGGTTTGTCATAAGAGTCGGAACCCGATTTGGGAAGGTTCTTGTTCCAAATATATAAATTTTAAGATTAAGACGCTAAAAATGGGAAAGAGTTAATCACTTGACCTTTAGAAATGGTCGAAGTGGCTTTTCACAAGGGAGTTCACTCCCTTGTTTTGTATATGTGTTGGAGGCAATTACCTAACCGAGAACTCGTATCTAAAACTAAAAAGTCTCCCTCAATACAATCAAGCTTGCTTTATAGCCCGTGGTCAATAACCATTCTCCGGAGCCGATGAGGCTATCACTTTCATTATACACCTTTAGCTGGGCGGTGTTGGGACTGGAGCTTCCTTCGTTAAGTGCGATAAATTCAATGGTATTTAACCCTTCTTTTAATTCGATGTCAATAATATAGGCCGAATTACGAAGGGTAATATTCGGATGAATGATGGCTTTATTGAGCATTAATTTAATCCGATCGCCGTCTTCATATTCGTGATCTCGACAGAGGATACGAATGTATTTGGATTTGGTTTTAATGTCGCCGAGATAGTAATTCCTCGAAAACTTAGAAACGTCTTTGTGATTCTCATTAAATTGTTGTTTGATCTCCCAAGTAGGATCTACCACATCGCGCGTTTCGGTGATGCCATATTTTTTTTTTGCAAAGCCATCAATCGGTTTGATGCCCATGGTGATTTCAAATCCTTTATCGGTCAATCCCACAATAGGAGAGAGCGTCAAAGGAAACTGATCGGACAGCGGATTGCGCTCTAATGCCAATGCTTTGATCCGAAATGTTTCTTGATTGGTATCTAGCTGTGAATACACCGCATGTTGCATTCCAATTAATAACAGTAACAGCATCAAACTTCGATTCATAAAGTGTATTGGCATTTCTTAAGTTGTAAAGGTATTGATTTGATTGTTAACTTTCTTGTACAGCGCCAAATATAAAATTGCGCTTTCCTAGTTTTTTATAAGCATTCAATAAGTGTTCCAAATTTGTGAGTGTTCATAATTTTAGGGTAATTCATTGTATGTTTGTACTTTAAAAAGTAGTGATTCGAAACGTGTTATATAGAATAAAGTTATTAAAAATAAATATAATATAAATATATATTATGAAATAGTTATATGTGATTCGCTACACATATTGTAATTTTGAAATAAGAACAATTAAATCATGGGAAATATTATAAAAATTAGTAAAAATCCTAAGACTACAAAGAAGGCTTTTTTGTCTTCTAAAAAAGTAATTCATAAAGCCAAAGTTTTGACTCCATCGGATGTTAAAGAAAACCGTTCAATGGCTTATACGTATCTAAACTTATAAGTTAAAATAGTTTGCTAGGCCATTGTTTTAATTATAAACCCGTAGGCAAGACTACATTAAACGGCATTCAAACGGATTTATATTCTTTTAAATGTACCTACAACTTAGCCTATGTGCTTGAAGTTGAACACCATCCAGATAATATTTACATAATAAAGTTCTTTCAAAAAAACCATAAAGATTCGAGCTATCGCTATAGTTTGCTAAATAAAAAGTCAATCAGAAAGGGGTCGTCTGGTGCGAAAAATTTCTTAATCATTCTTAACACGATAATAAAAGTTGTTTTAGAGATCTATTCCAAAAATAAATCAAGTTCTTTTGGATTTATAGGGTCACCGACAAAAGACGAGCTAAATAAAAAAGTCAACAAAGCGAATATAAATATTGACGGAACGGTGGCTCAAACAAAACGATTCAACACTTACGGAATCTATGTGAAGCGTTATTTTTCACCTGAAAAATTTGAACATATTGAAATAAGCACTTCGAGTAGTTATTTAATAAAAAGTAAAAAATCTAATTTAAAATTAAAAAGTGTTGAACTTTTTTTTCAAAACTATATTGAACTCTATTGTTAGTAATAAAACCTATTTAACATTTTATTTACTAGTGTATATGTTCAAAATAAATAAGACTTTAGGGTATTAATGAAAGGTAAGACGCATTGGTTATCATGTTTTAGAGTGCTAAGGTTCACAATATTTTTATGTTTTTTTAAAAAAGTTTAAACCGCTTCATTAAAAACCATCCATTTTCATACCTTTAAACTTTCTATATTTATTTTTATTGCAAACACATCTCACATCTTTAAAACAGCAGCTATCTGGAGAACTTTACGACAGTGATCTTGTGAAAACCTTGTACGCCACAGATGCATCTGTGTACAGAGAGTTGCCTTATGCGGTTGCCATTCCAAAAACAACAGAAGACATCAAACGTTTGATTGAATTTGCAAGTGCTAATGCATTGTCAATTATTCCGCGTGCGGCAGGCACCTCTTTAGCAGGCCAATGTGTTGGCGATGGAATCGTTGTAGATGTATCTAAATATATGAATGAGATCTTGGAAATTAATACCCAAGAACAATGGGTGCGTGTACAACCCGGTGTGGTTCGAGATCATTTGAATACATTTCTTAAACCGTATGGTTTCTTTTTTGGACCTAATACATCGACTGCCAATCGCTGTACGATGGGAGGGATGGTCGGAAATAATTCTTGTGGTTCGACTTCCATTGTGTATGGAGCCACCCGCGATCACACTTTAGCAGTCAAAGCCATTTTAAGTGATGGAAGCGATGTTGAATTTTCAGCTCTTAGTAAAGAAGAATTTATCTCAAAAACAAAAGGCACTTCGTTAGAAGCCGCCTTATACAAACATATTTTCGCAGAGCTTGATAATCACATCATTCGGGAACAAATTGAGACAGGCTATCCAAAAGCGTCCATTACGCGACGCAATACAGGCTATGCCGTAGATGCATTGATGCAAACCAATGTATTTGAAGAATCTAAGGAGGATTTTAATTTCTCTAAACTACTTTGTGGTTCCGAAGGTACTTTAGCATTTACCACAGAACTAAAACTTCAAATTGTGCCCTTGCCAAAACCTTTTCAAGTGGTTTTAAATGCGCATTTCAATTCCATAACCGAAAGCCTTCAAGCGACCTTAATCGCCATGAAACAAGCACCTTCTGCTTGTGAATTGATGGACAAAACCATTTTGGATTGTACCAAAGATAACATCACCCAGCAAAAAAATCGATTCTTTGTCGAAGGCGATCCAGAAGCAATTCTAATGGTGGAGTTTAGAGGCGATACTTTAGAGGATGCCAAGCAACAGGCCTTCCAATTAGAAACGAATCTTAAAGCCTCTAACTTAGGTTATGCCTATAAATTAGTCGAAGGAGATGACTGCAATAAAGTATGGGATTTGAGAAAAGCAGGCTTGGGACTTTTGGCAAATATTCCAGGAGATGCTAAAGCTGTTGCCTGTATTGAAGATACCGCTGTGGCCTTGGACGATTTGCCACTTTATATTGAAGCGTTTACCACGCTTATGAAATCCTACCATCAAAAAGCGGTGTACTATGCACATGCTGGGGCAGGGGAATTACATCTAAGACCGATCTTAAATTTAAAATCATCTACAGATGTGGCATTGTTTCGATCTATTAGTGAAGCCTCTGCAAAATTGGTAAAATCATTTAAAGGAGCCCTCAGTGGAGAACATGGCGATGGCCGTGTTCGATCGGAATTTATTCCCTTAGTTTTAGGGGAGGAAAATTACCAACTTCTAAAACGCATCAAATCGACTTGGGATCCTTTAGCACTGTTCAATCCAGGGAAAATTGTGAATGCCGTTCCGATGGATGCTGCCTTGCGTTACGAAGCAGATAAAACCCTTCCAAAAGTAGAAACCCTTTATAATTTTGAATCAACTGGAGGTATTTTAAACACGGTAGAAAAATGCAATGGCTCTGGCGATTGTCGAAAATTAAGTTTTGCAGGTGGAACCATGTGTCCAAGTTATAGAGCGACCTTGGATGAAAAAGATTCTACGCGGGGTCGTGCCAATGTATTACGAGAATTTTTAACCCAAAACACTAAAGAGAATCCGTTCGATCATCCAGAGATTAAAGAAGCGTTGGACCTTTGTGTGTCTTGTAAGGCGTGTAAATCAGAATGTCCTTCCAATGTTGATATGGCAAGTCTGAAAGCAGAGTTTTTATATCAGTATCAAAAAACAAATCCGGTTTCACTCCGAAGTAAACTCATTGCACACAATGCTAAAATAAATGCGGTTGCTCGTCGGTTTGCAGGTATTTATAATTTTATTGGAAAAAGCTCTTGGTTTAAATCCCTCATAGGCGTGCATCCAAAACGGTCGCTTCCAAACTTACAGTCTAAAACGTTACGACAATGGTTTGACAGCGTTCAACAGGGAAATCATCCAAGAAGCGTTTATTTATTTTGTGATGAATACACCAATCATTACGACGTAGAAATTGGTAAAAAAACAATCTTACTCTTAAATAAATTAGGGTATAAGGTTCACATGCCCAAACATCCTGAAAGTGCCCGTGCCTATATTTCAAAAGGATTTTTAGACCAAGCTAAAAGCATTGCTACAGAAAATATAAACACCTTTAGTAATTTGGTTTCTAAAGATAGGCCCTTGGTGGGAATTGAGCCGTCTGCCATTTTAGGTTTTAGGGATGAATATCCAAACCTTGTTGATGTGGAGTTGAAATCCAACGCTGAAAATTTAGCCCAAAATGTATTTATGATTGAAGAATTTCTAGCCAATGAAATGACCGAAAATAAGATTGACGTTTCAAAGTTTACCACAAAAACAGAAACCATCCATTATCATGGACATTGCCATCAAAAAGCATTGTCCTCCAATACGTATGCCGAAACTATTTTAGCTATCCCTCCTAATTTCAAGGTTGAAACCATAGACGCTGGATGTTGCGGTATGGCGGGATCTTTTGGTTATGAAAAAGAACATTACGAATTAAGCCAACAAATAGGAGAGGACCGCTTATTTCCTTCTTTGAGAGGTTTAGATACAGACGTTCTCTTGTCGGCTTCTGGTACAAGTTGTAGGCATCAAATTAGAGACGGAGTGAATAAAACAGCCCTGCATCCTATTGAGGTTCTGTACGACGCACTAAATGAGCCACTATGAGTTATTTAGAATTTATAGGATATTTCGGAGCTTTTTTAACAGGTATTGTGATCGGTCTTTTTGGAGGTGGAGGCTCTATTTTGGCAGTTCCGATATTTGTTTATCTATTTAAATTAAACCCTGTCATCGCCACCAGTTATTCTATGTTTGTCGTTGGGTCTTCAGCGGCTATTGGAACACTTATTAATCTAAAAAAGAAGTTGATTGAATACAAAACTGCAGGTATATTTACATTGCCAGCACTGGTGTCTGTATTTCTGACACGCCGTTTTTTAATCCCCAATATTCCAGAGGTGCTGCTATCTTCTGAATCTTTTGACATCACAAAAGAGATGGGATTGATGTTGTTTTTTAGTAGTATTATAATGTTATCATCTGTTCTTATGATGAAAAAACCCAAAACAGAAACCATCACGAATTTAAACACCAATAAGAATTATGGTTTATTGATTTTTATAGGGCTAGGCGTTGGTGTTTTAACAGGGTTGGTAGGTGCTGGTGGTGGATTTATTATTGTGCCAGCATTGGTGTTATTCGCACGATTAACAATCAAACAAGCCGTCACTACCTCATTAATAATTATTACTTTTAATTCACTTATTGGATTTAGTTCTGATGTGTCCTTCTTAGAAATTGAGTGGAATTTTCTCATGCTCTTTACAGTCATTTCTGTTTTAGGAATTTTTGTGGGTACTTATATTTCAAATTATATACGTGAATCGACCTTAAAAACCAACTTTGCTCGCTTTATGATTCTAATGGCTGTGGTAATTATTTTCAAGGAATTGATTTCTTAAGTTGTAACATTTTTCCTTTGTTAGCGTCAAATAGATAAACCTACAAATCATGAAACAAGACAATCAAGCCATCGTGCTCATGCACCTTTCTCAATTAGCAACCTTTGCGTTGGCATTTGGAAGCATCCTAATTCCTCTTATCATCTGGTTTACGCAAAAAGATAAAATAAAAGACTTAGATGCCCACGGAAAAATGATTCTAAATTTTCAGTTTAGCCTTTTGATTTACAGCTTTATATGCATCCCGTTAGTTTTTGTAGGAGTGGGGATTATAGGCCTAATTGTAATTTTAGTGATGTCAATTGTATATCCAATCAAAAATGCAATTAAAGCAAGCGATGAACAGCTACCTGTCTATCCGTATAGCATCCCGTTTTTAAAATAATGTCTTGCAGTGTTGAGGTTCACTGTCATTAAATCATCAAGCAGCAATGTTATTTTAATTTTTTCATTACCTTTGTACTTCGAATACGTTGAACAACTATGAGTCCAAAAGTTTTACTTAACAATAAGGAAGTAAACATCATTCTACATCGATTGGCTTGTCAACTCATTGAAAAACATACCGACTTTTCTAACACCGTTTTAATTGGTTTACAACCAAGAGGCATCTTTTTAGCACAACGCATAAAGACGCTTTTAATGGAAGAATATAAGCTTCCTGACGTCCAATTAGGTTTGTTAGACATCACGTTTTATAGAGATGATTTTAGGCGATCGGATAAAGTACTCGAAGCAAATTCTACCGAAATTGATTTTTTGATTGAAGGCAAACGCGTTGTGTTTATTGACGATGTGTTATATACAGGGCGAAGTATTCGTGCGGCTTTGACTGCCATCCAATCGTTTGGACGTCCGAATGAGATTGAATTGCTAACCCTTATAGACCGACGTTTTAGCAGACATTTACCCATACAGCCAGATTACAGAGGCC
The DNA here is from genome assembly GCF_001735745.1 of Formosa sp. Hel1_33_131. NCBI lineage: Bacteria > Pseudomonadati > Bacteroidota > Flavobacteriia > Flavobacteriales > Flavobacteriaceae > Formosa > Formosa sp. Hel1_33_131. The sequence goes on along the minus strand of NZ_CP017260.1, from coordinate 55,016 downwards.
GGCAAGTCGATGCTATTAATGACGAAAAAGTATTGGTAAACTGGAAAGAAACAAGCGGTGAAGATGCCGTTTATTTGATAAAAAATTAGACCATGAGCGAACTGAGTGTAGATCATTTATTAGGAATAAAATATCTCAACAACGATGATATTAACCTTATTTTTGACACTGCCGATCACTTTAAGAAAGTGATCAATCGTCCCATAAAAAAAGTACCTTCCCTTAGAGATATTACAATTGCCAACCTCTTTTTTGAAAATTCAACGCGTACAAAACTCTCTTTTGAACTGGCTCAAAAACGCTTGTCTGCCGATGTGATCAACTTCTCCTCTGGACAATCGTCTGTGAGTAAGGGAGAAACGCTGGTCGATACAGTTAATAACATTCTCTCTATGAAAGTAGATATGGTGGTCATGCGCCATCCGAATCCTGGGGCGGCGACCTTTTTGTCGAAACATATAGATGCACAGATCATCAATGCGGGCGACGGTGCACACGAACATCCAACGCAAGCCCTTTTAGACACCTATTCAATTCGTGAAAAGTATGGCGAAGTAAAAGGTAAAAAAATAGTCATTGTCGGAGATATCTTACACAGCAGGGTTGCACTCTCAAACATCTTTGCCTTGCGATTACAAGGAGCAGAAGTCATGGTTTGCGGACCAAAAACCCTCATTCCAAAATACATTGATAAACTTGGAGTGAAGGTTGAGACAAACTTACGTAAAGCACTAAATTGGTGTAATATAGCGAATATGTTGCGGGTTCAAAACGAACGCATGGAAATCAGTTATTTCCCTACCACAAGAGAATACACACAACAGTACGGAGTTACTAAAGATTTGTTAGAATCTTTGGATAAAGAAATTACCATTATGCACCCAGGGCCTATCAACAGAGGAGTTGAAATTACCAGTGAAGTGGCGGATTCTGGTCAAGCTATTATTTTAAATCAAGTTGAAAATGGAGTGGCCATTCGAATGGCAGTCATGTACCTTTTAGCTTCTAAAATTAAACAATAAGATGACTATAGAACAGGATAATTCGACGGCAATAATTACTCAAGAAAAGACAAGTCTTTCGGAATTTTCTAAGAAATTCTCAGTGCTCCACGAACGTTTTAAAGAAGGCAATGTGATTTTACAACTCAACGATGCACACTCAGATTCTATGGATGTGTTAGTGTCGCTGTCAAAAACGCATCGCGAATTAAATCATTCTTTTGTAGTGGTCAGTGCACAGCTAAATCAAAATGATTTCGAAGATGATTTCACCGTCGTTCCAACACTTCAAGAGGCACACGATTATATTGAAATGGAACAAATGGAACGCGATTTAGGAATTTAATACCACAACTTTGAAACTTTCCATACTCGGTTGCTACAGTGCAACTCCCAGAATTATAGCCCATACCACCTCTCAAGTTTTAGAAACTCGTGGGCATTTATTTTTAATTGATTGTGGCGAAGGCACTCAAGTTGAGTTGAGACGTCATAAAATCAAGTTCAACCAGATCAAGCACATCTTTATTTCTCATTTACATGGTGATCACTATTTTGGATTGGTGGGCTTAGTTTCCACTTTTCGATTGCTAACACGAGAAACGGATTTACATATTTACGGTCCTAAAGGCTTAAAGGAATTGATTACCCTCCAGATGAAACTAGCGGATTCATGGACTAATTTTAAATTGATTTTTCATGTATTGTCCTCTAAATCATCCGAACTCATTTTTGAAGATGAAAAAGTATCTGTCCATACCATTCCTTTAGACCATCGCATATATACCAATGGATTTTTGTTTAAAGAAAAACCGTATGAACGAAAGTTAGACATCGATAAAGCCGAAGCACTCAACATCAATAAAGCCTATTTTAGAAAACTCAAACAAGGCGACGATGTGGTCAATGAGGAAGGCACTTTAATTCCGAATGCAGAGGTGACTTATGACGGTCATCAGACTAAGAGTTATGCTTTTTGTAGCGATACGGCTTATAAAGAGGACATCATACCCATTATTAAAGATGTGGATATGTTGTATCATGAATCCACTTTTATGGACGCTCACGAGCACTTATGCGTCAAAACAAAGCATTCTACGGCCAAACAAGCTGCCACCATTGCATTGAAAGCCAATGCCAAACAATTGATCTTAGGACATTACTCCACACGTTACGGAGGGTTAGAAGGATTTAAAACAGAAGCAAATACGGTTTTTAAAGACGTATTGCTTGCGGATGACGGGAAAGTATTTGACTTTTAGAAGCTTTCAAATACTCCCAAACCAAACAAGGCAAAATCATATTTCACAGGATCTTTTGGATCTAATTTACGAAGAGAAGCATCCAACTCAGCCAGTGCTTTGGCATCATTTTGAGAACGTTGAAGCATTCCTAGTTTTCGGGCGACATTTCCAGAGTGTACATCCAAAGGGCAGGAGAGTTGAGAAGGGGAGAGCTGCGTCCACAAACCAAAATCAACCTTGGTGTCATTTGGGCGAACCATCCATCTTAAAAACATATTAATTCGCTTTGCAGCCGATTTTTTTAAGGGATCACTGATGTGTTTTTGAGTGCGTTGGAGGTGGTCAATTTCAAAAAAATGTTGCTTTAAATGGTGAATTGCGCTTTGTAAGCTATCCGTTTTTGCATAGGTATTAAAAACACCTTCCAATCCGTTGTGATGGGTGTAGATGTGTTTTAGACTTTCCATAAACTGAATACAATCAAGCCCGTTAAAAGTGCGATGTACAAAGGAATTTAGAGGTTCTAAATCTTTGGGTTGGTGCTGCATCACAAATTGATAAGGCGCATCATCCATCAAACTCATCAAGCGTTTGGCGTTGTTGATAATGCTTTTTCTATTGCCCCAAGCAATGGTGGCGGTGAGAAAGCCTGAAATTTCAATATCTTCTTTTAAGGTATAACGGTGTGGAATTTGAAGAGGGTCCGATCCAATAAAATCAGGGGTATTGTACTGAACGACTTTAGCGTCCAAAAATTCTTTGAGTTCAGAAAAATTTAATTTTGACACTCTAGTTCGTTTTTACAAGTCCATCACTCATCGTTATTTTTCGATCGGCCATATCTGCTAATTCATGATTATGCGTCACAATAACAAAGGTTTGTCCGAACCGATCTCTTAATTTAAAAAATAATTTATGGAGTTGTTCAGCAGATTCACTGTCTAAATTCCCCGAAGGTTCATCGGCAAAAATAACAGAAGGACTGTTGATTAATGCCCGTGCCACGGCGACGCGTTGTTGTTCGCCACCTGAAAGTTCGTTTGGCTTGTGGTTTTTTCGTTCCTCTAGCCCTAAAAACTGAAGTAATTCAAGTGCTTTTGCTTCGGCTTCCTTTTGTAGAGTTCCCTTTATAAAAGCAGGAATACAGATGTTTTCAAGGGCTGTGAATTCAGGCAGTAATTGATGAAATTGAAAAATAAATCCCAATTGTTCATTTCTAAATTTAGCCATCGCGGTATCAGAGAGTGCAGCCACATCAATTCCATTAATTAGCAATTGACTATCTGGGTTTTTAGAGTAAAAATCCAAGGTGCCTAAAATCTGTAATAAGGTCGTTTTGCCAGCTCCAGAGGCACCAACAATAGAAACAATCTCACCTTTTTCAATAGTTAAATCAACTCCTTTAAGAACATGAAGTTCATCGTAATATTTATGTATTTGCTTTGCAATAATCATACTGTGAAATTAAGTTTTATAGTTTTTATGTGCAATTATTTAAGCGAATTTTAATTAATTGTTTACTAACTTTGACATCTAATTAATTTGATATGAAGCGTGCGATTTTTGCGGGAGGGTGTTTTTGGTGTACCGAAGCCGTATTTATTCGACTTAAAGGAGTTGAGAATGTGAAATCTGGATACACTGGAGGGTTTATTAAAAACCCAGCGTATCGCGAAGTCTGTCAAGGACGCACGGGCCATACAGAGGGGATTCGATTGGATTACGATGAAACATTAATTTCTTATGCCGAATTATTAGAAGTATTTTTTGCAACCCATGATCCCACAACCCTCAACCGTCAAGCGAATGATGTAGGCACGCAATACCGTTCCTCCATTTTTTATACGGATGACGATCAGTTTGAAACTGCGAGGCAGTTTATAAAACACCTCAATGATTCTCATATTTTTGAAGACCCAATTGTCACTGAATTAATGCCTTTGGAAGTGTTTTATGATGCCGAGGATGATCATGATAGTTACTACGACCTAAACAGGGAACAGCCTTATTGTACCTATTTAATCGATCCGAAAATTAAAAAGCTAACGACTCATTTTAAAACGATTTTAAAGTAAGATTTTTAATCCTAAATCAAACTTATTATGAACCTAAATAACAAATCAAAATCAACAAAATTATTTCTTGGATTGTGTTTTGATGCACTAGGGTATGTCTCTTTTGTATTCCCTTTTTTTGATATTTTATGGGCGCCTTTATCATCTTATTTGATGACTGAATTATACAAGGGTAAAAAAGGAAAAATAGCCGCAGTTTTTGTTTTTATTGAAGAAGCACTTCCGTTCTCTGATGTGATTCCCACATTTACTATCATGTGGATTTATACGTATTATTTTGACAAATCAACTAAAGCTTCAAACAAAGCTCCAAATTAGCAGGACGTCCTTGATAATACTTGATTCATTGAAAAAGTATTCTGGTGTTTCAAGAAATAAAAATGTTAAGTTTTAAAAAGAGAAGAGTCGTGTAATTAACGAAATGACTTCTGAGTAGATACCTTAATCTTTTAAAAATTTACCCAATCCAAAACGGCGAATCATTTTCTTTTCAAAGTTCCAGAAAAACTGAAACTGACCAAAAACCCATCCAATTAAGACCAATAAGACTTGATAAAAAAACAGGCTAATCACAGTGAATAAAATCCAATACAGTAAAGGGTTTAAGTTATCTTGAGTAATTCCCAACCATTTAATGACCGGACGTCCGACAAGCACGGAAGAGGACCCTGTAATCGCAAAAACGATAAAAATCCGAATGAGTTCCCAGCGTTGATTGACAATCCATTTAGGTTCTAATTTTTCGATGGTGTACAGCACTATTTTCAGGAGTACATAAAACATGACGAAAGAAACAGGGATGGTCATATAAAGCGTAGTAAGTGGGAGTAAAGACGTTAATCTAAATGCACTATACCCTAAGACTACAAGCCCAAGAAACGGAAACAAGAGTTGCCAATTTTGTGTAATGTTCCAGTTTACTTTAAATGTTTTCATTTTTCAAATATACTACAACTTAAAAAACCTTAACGACTCTGTTAAGGTTTTTTTGAAATGTATTAAAATTTAATATTATTACTTCAATATAGAAATAATTTGAGATGCTAATTCAGAACCAATACGATCTTGCGCTTGATTTGTAGCGGCACCAATATGAGGGGTTAAAGAAATTTTTGGATTCATTAATATTTGAACTGCTGGCGTTGGTTCGCTTTCAAAAGTGTCCAAGCCTGCAAAGGCTAATTTGTTAGAATCAAGTGCTGCAACAAGCGCAACTTCATTGACGACACCACCACGCGCGGCATTGATCAACGCAGAGCCATCCTTCATAAGTTCAAATTCAGCTTCGCCAATGACGAAATCTTTTTGAGCTGGTACATGTAAGGTAATAAAATCAGATTCCTTTAATACCGTTTCTTTAGAGACAGTTTTGATTTCGAAATCAACTGTTTGACCATCGTGAAACGATAAAGAAAGGGTTGTTTTTTCTAAGAATGGATCAAAAGCAATTACTTTCATTCCGAGGCCTAAAGCCATTTTTGCAGTGGCTTGACCAATTCTACCAAATCCAATGACTCCTAAAGTTTTACCTCTTAATTCAGTACCTTTTGCATACGCTTTCTTAAGGTTTTTGAATTTAGATTCGCCTTCTAAAGGCATCGTTCTGTTAGAGTCGTATAAGAAACGAACTCCCGAAAATAAATGTGCGAATACCAATTCTGCTACCGACTCCGAAGAAGCGGCAGGTGTATTGATAACACTCAATCCTTTTTCACGGGCATATTCAACATCAATATTGTCCATTCCAACACCACCTCTACCAATAATTTTTAGGTTAGGGCAGGCGTCAATAAGATCTTGTCTTACCGTTGTTGCACTTCGTACAAGAAGCGCTACAATGTTTTCGGTATTGATAAAATTCTCTAATTGTTCTTGTGCTACAGTGGTTGTAAGGACTTCAAATCCTGCTGCAGTTAAATCATCGATTCCACTTTGTGAAATTCCGTCGTTTGCTAGTATTTTCATTTTTTATGCTTTTCGTTCTAATTCACTCATGACATCTACCAAAGTTGCTACGCTTTCCAAAGGCAGTGCGTTATACATGGAAGCTCTGTAACCTCCAACACTTCTGTGTCCATTTAATCCATTAATTCCCGCTTCTTTCCACATCGCATCAAAGGATACTTTGAGCTTGTCGTCCGTAAGAGAAAATGTGGCATTCATTGTCGATCGATCTGCAGTTGCAGCAAAGCCTTTAAACAAAGGGTTTAGATCAATTTCTGAATACATCAAACGTGCTTTTTTAAAGTTTTCTTTCTCAATCGCTTCGATACCTCCTAGGCTTTTTAGCCACTCAAGGGTAAGCATTGAAGTATAGACAGCAAATACAGGAGGTGTATTGAACATACTTTCCTTATCGGCGTGTACTTTATAGTCCATCATAGATGGAATTTTTCGGGTTACTTTTCCTAGAATTTCTTCTTTAACAACCACTAAGGTCGTTCCTGCAGGCCCCATATTTTTTTGAGCACCAGCATAGATTAAATCAAATTTTGAAAAATCAAGGGTACGAGAAAATATATCACTACTCATATCACAAACTAAAGGGATATCAAGTTTTGGAAATGATTTCATTTGTGTTCCAAAAATGGTGTTGTTGGAAGTACAATGGAAGTAATCAGCGTCCGTTGGTATTTTATAGCCTTTAGGAATGTAGTTAAAATTAGCCTCTTTAGAAGAACCCACTTCTAGGATGTCACCATAGAGTTTGGCTTCTTTGATTGCTTTGTCACTCCAAGTTCCTGTGTTCAGGTATGCAGCACGTTTTTCTAATAAGTTTAAAGCAACTGCTAAAAACTGAGTGCTTGCACCTCCTTGAAGGAACAAGGCTTTGTAGCCTTTACCTTCCAATCCTAATAATTCAAGCGCTAAGGCACTTGCATTTTCCATCACATCAATAAATGCTTTACTACGGTGTGATATTTCGATTAATGACAAACCATCATCAAAACTTAAGACTGCTTGTGCGGATTTTTCTAAAACTTCTTGAGGGAGGATACAAGGTCCTGCGCTAAAATTGTGTTTTTTCATTTGAATTTTATTGAGTGAGCGAATTGCAAATTAATGTTAATTTTTTCAAGCTGTAAAGGTCTGAATTAATAAAAGATAATTATATATGAAAATGCTAATATTATGTTATATTTTTAACAAAAAATCAACAGTATCAACGCCATCCGCATAATCTTCTAATTGGGGCGTTTGTGTGCTCCCAAAAGAAAGATGGTCTTCAGATATATTATTTGAAACAATGCATTGGATTTTATCGGCATCGCTGTTTAATTTGTCAGTTAAGGTTTCAAGGCTGTCATAATGCTCGTAAAACAGTGTTGCAATAGGGGAGGCGTAGCTTGGATCTTCCTTGATCATTAGGAACCCGTTCTCAAGCATTTTGAATTCACTCATTAAATAGACGGCTTTGTTGTAATCATAATTATTGGCATATTTAGCCCCATTGATAATCGGGTGCCAGTGGTACATGGCATCAAAAAAGGCATCAAAGTTATAGCCTTTTGGAATAAAGAGTTTCGAAACACTGCGACATCCCAGTCCGTAGTATTGAAAAATATCGTTGGATAGTTTTAATAAATCTTCCTTTGTTTCATCCCCAGTTAAGATCGCTAGCGAATTTCTATTTTTTCGTATGATTGACGGTTTGTCCTTGAAATAATACTCAAAATAGCGCGCGGTATTGTTGCTCCCTGTGGCGATCACGGCATCAAAACCTTCTAGCTTTTGTTCTAAAAAAGTAACCCTGCCTTTGAGTTCTGGGGCGGCTTTGGTTAGATATAAGGATATAAAAGGCAAGAGGTGTTTGTCGTTAGACGATTGTTTAACAATGATTTCGTGATTGCAGATCAAGGCACATAAAAAATCATGAAACCCAACGAGTGGAATATTTCCTGCCATGACAATGGCGACCTTTTTTTGTGAAGCTGCTTCAAGGGGATAGTTGGACACCCAAGAATTTAAGGTGTCGGTAGTGAGTAGTTTTGCCCAACTTTCAATGGCAAATAAAATATTTGTTTCTGAAAACCATCCATTGTGTTCTTTAGATAGTTTTATTTGATGTTTAAATCCGTCGAAAAATAAATCATTAAAAAGCACAGATTCATTTTTTAGCGTTGATTCTGTAGTAAATTGGGATAAAAATCGCCCTAATTCATTTAAAGCCTTAATTGTATTTGTTTTGTGATTCATTATTTGTTTAACCGCTTTTTTGGAGTTATTTTTGCATGCAAATTTAAGTAATAAATACGCAACAACAGCTATGGCAATTATTATAACTGACGAATGTATCAATTGTGGGGCTTGTGAGCCTGAATGTCCAAACACAGCCATCTATGAAGGTGCTGACGATTGGCGCTATAAAGATGGTACAAGTCTTGAAGGAGATTTGGTGTTAACGGATGGAAAGCAAGTGAATGCTGATGCCGCTCAGACGCCTATAAGCGACGAACTCTATTATATTGTACCCGATAAATGCACGGAGTGTGTGGGCTTCCATGAGGAGCCACAGTGTGCTGCTGTGTGTCCTGTGGATTGTTGTGTGCCAGATGATTCGCATGTAGAGAGTGAAGAAGTGTTGTTAGGGAAACAACGCTTTATGCATCCAGAATAATTCAGAAATTTTTTTATATAAAAAAGCCACGCAAATTTTGCGTGGCTTTTTCGTTTGTTTCAATCTAGCAATTGATTAGAACTTGTAGTTTAACGATAAGTTAAACATCGTTCCTAATTGGCTAAAGTGGTAACCATCATACGTCATTTGAGAATAACGTTGGTTAAAACTAATTAAATTTGATTGGTTTTTCACTTGACTAGCATCTGCTAAAAGTGCTTGACCTGCAGCATTTTCTGCTTTGAATTCCCATTCAGGTAATACATTAAATAGGTTGTTAACGTTAAATGCAATTGTGAATTTATCAGTCGCGTTAAAGTTAATCCCTAAATCAGTAACAACCTTAGGAGTAAATTCTGTTCTTAAGTCATTACTCATTCCTTGTTGCTTGAACGTTGTTTTACCAAAATACGTATTGTTTAAATTCCATCCGAATTTTCCAACTTCGTAATTAGCTCCTAAAATCCATTTTGTTTCTGGTCTAGACGTAAAGAATAAAGCTTCTTGAGTTGCATTCACAACCGATTGTCCAGCATTTGCTACAAGAGGAATATCTTTAACATCTCCATCTCTTTCGTTTGTGATGGTATAGTTTCCAGACAAGTTAAGATCTAATACTCCTGTACCTAGTTTAATATCTCTTTTGCTGATTACAACATCAAGACCTGAAGTTCTTGTGTTTAAAGCGTTAGAGAAATAACTAACATCACTCAAGTTGTTTTGAGTAAGTAGCTGATCTAATGGGTTGGTAGCATCTCCTGTTGCTCCAATCTCAGAACCTAATACAATACGGTCTTTTACAGCAATGTTGTAGTAATCAACTGTAAAACTTAAGGTGTTAGTTAATTTCCCACCTAAACCAATTGTAAAGTTATTAGATGTTTCAGCATCTAATTCTTCTATTCCTAAAAGCTTCGCTTGCGTCGATACATTGTTAATTAACCCACCAACTTGAATCCCTTGACCAGGCACAAAGCTATACTGTGCTTTTTGTGTATAAATCTGGTGTAATGTAGGGGCTCTAAATCCTGAAGATACAGAAGCTCTAGCAGTAATCTTGTCAGATAACTTCAAACGAGAACTTAACTTGTATACAAATGTGTTACCAAAATCAGAATAGTTTTCAGCTCTAACAGTACCACTTAATAAGAAAGCGTCAGACACATCATAATCTAAAGAGAAGTAACCTCCAAAGTTATAACGATTGAATTTACCAGAGTTTTCTGGGCTATTTCCTGCAAAAGAATCGGCACCACCACCATCGTAAGATGCTAATTCACCTTCAATTACTTCAAAGGTTTCATTTCTAAACTCAGCACCCATACCAATACTTACTTTGTCAGAAAGAATTCTATTGATATCAATGTTTCCTACATTATGAGAAAAACGTGTTCCACCCGGATCAAATGATTGCTTACTATTTGCACCATATAAAGGAGTCGCTTCAAAATCGCCCGATGTAGGGTTAAAAGAAACACCATATACTTCATTTCTGTTATGAGAATCATTCACCTTATAGGTTTGTGCATTACCACCAGTTGTGAAACTTAAATCTACATTCCAATCGTTGATTGTTGTTTTTAAACCAACAGTTCCATTGTAATCATTTAATAAACCTTCAAAGGTTGGTACATATCCGTCATAACCTCCAGCTGTATTAGGATTGTCTCCAGGGAAAAAATCAGCTAAATAAGGAAATGCATCTGCAGTTCTCCAATAAGGAGTTCTGTAGTTTGCATAAGAATTTACTTTCTTGTACACATATGCTGCGTTAAAATACAACTCTGTATTGTCAGCAACATCATAACCACCATTAATTAAAAACTTAGAAGCAGCCGTTTCAGGAGATCCATTGATGTTATTTGCATCTGGATTACGAGTTAAAAACTCCTCAACAAAAGCTAAATCTGCAGCAGTGTTTGCTGTAAAATCAGCAGCTTCACCAGCAGCATCTACTGTTCCTGGTCTGTTAGCTAAGCTTGTTTTAGACATGTCAACAGTATAGTTAATAAAGCCTTTATCGTCTCCGATAGCAGTTCCATTATTTACACTAACACCCAACATTTCGCCATCACCTTCAGAAGTGATTCCTGTTCTCACAGTTACAGATCCATCTGCTACGTTGTCTTTTAAGATGATGTTCATTACACCAGCAATTGCATCCGATCCGTATTGTGCAGAAGCACCGTCACGAAGAATTTCAACACGCTTGATAGCGTCTGTTGGAATTGCAGAGATGTCAGCACCTGTTTCACCACGACCTGGAGAGGTTTGTGTGTACAACAATGCACTTAGATTTTTACGTTTTCCATTAATAAGGATCAACGTTCTACTAGGTCCCATGTTTCTGATTTCATAAGGATCTAATAAAGAAGTCGCATCGTTCACTGGCGTTTGTACCGTGTTAAATGATGGAATTCTGTACTGTAATGCTTTGTCAAACGTTGCTTGACCTGTTCTAGAAAGCTCTTTGGCTTGTAGAACATCCACTGGAAGTGGAGAATCTGCATTACTTCTTGGTGCTGTACGCGATCCAACAAGGTAAACTTCGTCTAAAGAAGAACCATCTTGAAGGGTCACATTCACGACCGACTGATTTGCTACTGAAACTTCTTGAGTCTCGTAACCTACATAACTAAACACAAGAATTGCATCTGAAGCTGCACTGATTTGATAGTTTCCATCAAAGTCAGAAATTGCTCCATTGCTTGTGCCTTTTTCAACGACATTAACTCCTGTAATAGGAGCTCCATCTGCTCCAGATACCGTTCCGGTAACTTGAGCTGTTGCAAAATTAATACTAGCAAAGGCTAGCATTAGGATGTAAAAATTTTTCATTTGTTATAGTTTGTTAATAATTAGTTAAACAAATATACTTTAATATAATTAACAAATCTTTAATATTAGTGTAAAAAAATAATCAAATTAGTAATCTAATGATCTATTATTACGAAAACAACAGAATATAATTGATGTATAGTTTGTGATAATACAATAATAAAAAACGTTTAAAATAATATTAAATATCATAAACAAATATATTGTAATTCCTTTTTTAAGCCTTTATAAAAAAATAACAATAAAACAGAATGGCTTGATTTTAATGATTTAAATTAATATTTAGTCGATTAAAAATAAAAAAGAGGAGATTTAAGTAATCAAAACAGAGAGATTAAATGTTGATTTAAATAATTACATTTGCAATCAAATTTTTTAAGATATGAAAGCAGGTATTGTTGGATTGCCAAACGTTGGAAAATCAACCCTTTTTAATTGTTTATCAAATGCTAAAGCACAAAGTGCGAATTTCCCATTTTGCACAATTGAACCCAATATAGGGGTGGTCAATGTGCCAGATCCACGGTTATCAAAACTGGAGGAATTGGTTGTGCCAGAAAAAGTGGTTCCTGCTACGGTGGAGATTGTGGATATTGCAGGACTTGTAAAAGGGGCTAGTAAAGGTGAAGGACTGGGGAATCAATTTTTAGGAAACATTCGTGAAACGGATGCTATTCTACACGTATTGCGTTGTTTTGATGACACCAATATTATTCATGTTGATGAAACCGTCGATCCGATTAGAGATAAAGAAACCATTGATATGGAGCTTCAATTGAAAGATTTGGAGACCACTGAAAAAAAACTAGAAAAAGTAAAACGCGCTTCTCGAACGGGCAATAAAGACGCTCAAAAAGAAGAAGTGATTTTAATAAAAATAAAAGAAAATTTAGAAGCTGGAATTTCCATTCGCGCCCTTGAATTTTCTGAAGATGATTATTTAGAATTTGTAAAACCCCTCCAATTTATTACCGACAAACCAGTGATGTATGTCTGTAATGTGGATGAAGCATCCGCAGTTTCAGGAAATGCCTATGTAGATTTAGTCAAAGCAAACGTTGCCAATGAAAATGCAGAAGTATTGGTACTTGCGGTAGGGACGGAAGCTGATATTAATGAATTAGATGACTATGAAGAACGCAAACTATTTCTTCAAGATATTGGACTGGACGAACCTGGTTCTGCAAAACTGATCCGTTCGGCGTATAAATTATTAACGCTGCAAACGTATTTTACGGCGGGTGTTAAAGAAGTGCGCGCTTGGACCATCAATATAGGAAGCTCTGCACCACAAGCTGCTGGGGTGATTCATACCGATTTTGAAAAAGGATTTATTCGTGCCGAAGTCATTGCGTATGAAGACTTTGAAAGTTTAGGATCTGAAGCAAAAGTGAAAGAGGCAGGGAAAATGCGTGTGGAAGGTAAAAATTACACTGTCAAAGATGGAGACGTCATGCATTTCCTTTTTAATGTATAAAAAAATAAGTACTAATAAATTGAAAGCCAATGTTCTCAACAACATTGGTTTTTTTTTGTTAATTAATTTGTGTTTTAAAGGTTTTATTTTTTATGCTGATGTACTATATTAGCGTCCTGTCAGGAAATACTTTATGGCTCAAAATACAGATTACACAGAAGATAACATTAGATCCCTCGATTGGAAGGAGCATATTCGTATGCGCCCCGGTATGTACATTGGGAAACTTGGAGATGGCTCTTCGGCTGATGATGGTATTTATATTTTATTGAAAGAGGTTTTAGACAACTCTATTGATGAATTTGTCATGGGTGCAGGTAAATCCATTGAGATTTCCATTCAAGGCAGTAAAGTCATTGTGCGCGATTTTGGTCGTGGCATTCCGTTAGGAAAAGTCGTTGATGTGGTTTCTAAAATGAATACCGGTGGTAAATATGATTCTCGTGCCTTTAAGAAATCAGTTGGTCTAAATGGGGTTGGTACCAAAGCCGTCAATGCATTGTCCTCCTTTTTTAGAGTGGAATCGACGCGAGACGGGAAATCGGCTTCCGCTGAATTTTCATCAGGAGTTTTAAACCATCAAGATTTATTAGACGACACCACCAGACGTAAAGGAACCAAAGTGTCCTTTGTGCCCGATGAAGTTATATTTAAAAATTACAAGTACCGAAATGAGTATGTCGCACGTATGCTTAAAAACTACGTGTATTTGAATCCGGGCTTGACCATTTTATTTAATGGTGAAAAGTTTTTCAGTGAAAATGGATTAAAGGATTTATTAGAAGACAATACCAATGCTACGGATATGACCTATCCAATCATCCACCTGAAAGGGGAAGATATTGAAGTCGCCATTACCCACAGTAAAACCCAATACAGTGAAGAATACCACTCCTTTGTCAACGGTCAAAACACCACTCAAGGAGGGACGCATTTAGCGGCTTTTAGAGAGGCGTTGGTCAAAACCATTCGAGAGTTTTATGGTAAAAACTATGAAGCATCCGATGTTCGGAAATCGATCATTTCTGCCATTGCAATTAAAGTCATGGAGCCTGTTTTTGAAAGTCAAACAAAAACAAAATTAGGGTCGACCGATATGGGAGGCGAGTTGCCAACCGTCCGAACCTTTATCAATGATTTTTTAAAAACACAGTTAGATAATTTTCTACATAAAAATCCAGATACCGCCGAAGCCATTCAGCGCAAAATTTTACAAGCCGAACGCGAACGAAAAGAATTGTCGGGTATCCGTAAGATGGCGAAAGATCGTGCTAAAAAATCGAGCCTACACAATAAAAAACTAAGAGATTGTCGTGTACATTTTGGAGATATCAAAAATGGACGTAATCTAGAATCTACCTTATTTATAACCGAGGGAGATTCCGCATCTGGTAGCATCACCAAATCCAGAGATGTCAATACACAAGCCGTTTTTAGTCTAAAAGGAAAGCCTTTAAATTGTTATGGGCTCACCAAAAAAATTGTGTATGAAAACGAAGAATTTAATCTGTTGCAAGCGGCTTTAAATATTGAAGAATCGATTGAAGATTTACGTTACAATAACATTGTTATCGCAACGGATGCCGATGTCGATGGAATGCACATCCGTTTATTATTGATCACATTTTTCCTTCAATTTTTCCCAGAAATTATTAAAGAAGGTCATCTATATATCTTACAAACGCCTTTATTCAGAGTGCGTAATAAAAAAGAAACCATCTATTGTTATTCGGAACAAGAACGTAGAGATGCGGTTCAGAAATTAAAGCCAAAACCTGAAATCACTCGATTTAAGGGATTAGGAGAAATCTCGCCAAATGAATTTAAATATTTTATTGGGGAAGACATTCGATTGGATCCTGTGATGTTAGATTCTGACACCACGATTGAATCCTTACTTCAATTTTATATGGGTAAAAACACACCCGACCGTCAAAAATTTATTATTGAAAATCTAAAAGTTGAACTTGATATTATCGAAGAAGAGGTATGATAGAAGAAAACGACGGTATCACAAATGACAACACGGACAATCAAGAAACGATTACTCGAGTTACGGGTATGTTTAAAGATTGGTTCTTAGATTATGCGTCCTATGTTATTTTAGAACGTGCAGTTCCTGCTATTGAAGACGGATTTAAACCTGTTCAGCGTCGGATTTTACATTCGATGAAAGATTTGGATGATGGTCGCTATAATAAGGTTGCTAATATTGTAGGTCATACCATGCAGTACCACCCGCACGGGGATGCAAGTATTGCCGATGCGATGGTTCAAATTGGTCAAAAAGATTTACTTATTGATGCGCAAGGAAACTGGGGAAATGTTCTCACAGGAGACAGAGCTGCCGCCTCAAGATATATTGAAGCACGACTTTCTAAATTTGCGTTAGACGTTGTTTTTAATCCAAAAATTACAGAATGGCAAGCCTCTTACGATGGGCGTCGCAAGGAGCCGATCAATCTTCCTGTCATGTTTCCGTTGCTATTAGCACAAGGAGCCGAAGGAATTGCCGTTGGACTGTCCACAAAAGTATTGCCTCATAACTTTATCGAACTTATTGAGGCGTCTATAAAACATCTTCAAGGAAAACGATTCACCATTCTTCCTGATTTTGCTACAGGTGGTGTGGCAGATTTCAGCAATTACAATGATGGATTACGAGGGGGAAGAGTCCGTTGTAGAGCGAAAATCTCACAACTCAACAAAAACACCTTGGTCATTACCGAAGTTCCTTTTGGAACGACTACCTCTTCATTAATTGATTCTATTCTTAAAGCCAATGAGAAAAGTAAAATTAGAATCAAAAAAATCGAAGACAACACTGCTGCGGAAGTTGAGATTTTAGTGCACTTACCAGCAGGAATATCTCCTGATAAAACCATCGATGCCTTATTTGCGTTCACCTCTTGTGAAACGGCTATTTCGCCTCTGGGATGTGTTATTGAGGATAACAAGCCATTGTTTGTGGGTGTCACCGAAATGTTGAGACGTTCTACAGATCATACGGTAGAATTATTAAAACAAGAATTAGAAATTAAATTAGGTGAGTTTGAAGAGCAATGGCATTTTGCTTCTTTGGAACGCATCTTTATAGAAAATAGAATTTACCGCGATATTGAAGAAGAAGAAACGTGGTCAGGTGTGATTAGCGCGATTGATAAGGGACTTCAACCTCATATCAAACATTTAAAGCGTGCGATTACGGAAGAGGATATCTCTAGATTAACAGAAATCCGAATTAAGAGAATTTCTAAGTTTGACATTGACAAAGCCCAACAGAAAATTGATGCTTTGGAAGATCAAATTGCGGAAACCAAAGGGTTTTTAGCAAATCTAATCAACTACGCGATTGATTATTTCAAACGCTTAAGATCTGAATACGGCGCTGGAAAAGAGCGTAAAACCGAAATCAAAACGTTTGGGGATGTAGATGCGACAAAAGTTATTATTAGAAACACAAAACTCTATGTCAATAGAAAAGAAGGCTTTGTAGGAACAGGCCTGAAACGTGATGAATATGTATGTGATTGCAGTGACATTGACGATATTATCGTGTTTACGAAAGATGGTAAACTGATGATTACGAAGGTGGATAGTAAAACCTTTGTTGGTAAAGATATTATTCATGTGGCTGTTTTTAAGAAAAAAGATAAGCGTACCATTTATAATATGATTTATAAAGATGGTAAAGGCGGGGCCTCTTATATCAAACGGTTTGCGGTTACAGGGGTGACTCGCGATCGTGAATATGATTTGACGACAGGAAAGCCAGCTTCTGATGTTTGGTATTTTTCTGCCAATCCAAATGGCGAAGGCGAAGTTGTTTCGGTCTTATTACGTCAAGTAGGAAGTATTAAAAAATTAAAATGGGACATCGATTTTGCAGATGTTATTATAAAAGGAAGGGTCTCTAAAGGAAACCTAGTTACTAAGCATGCCGTGAAACGCATCGAACTTAAGGAAAAAGGAGTCAGTACACTGAAGCCTCGAAAAATTTGGTTCGATGATACCATTCAGCGTTTAAACGTGGACGGTCGTGGTGAGTTGGTAGGAGAGTTTAGAGGGGAAGACCGCATTTTGGTTGTCACGCAATCTGGAATTGCTAAAACGATTATCCCTGAAATTACGGCGCATTTTGATGAGGATATGATTGTCTTGGAGAAATGGATTCCTAACAAACCGATATCTGCTATTTACTTCGATGGTGAAAAAGAAAGACACTATGTCAAGCGTTTTTTAATTGAAAACGAAAACAGAGAAGATGTCTTTATTTCTGAACATGCTTCCAGCGTCTTAGAAATAGTTTCCACCGATTGGCGCCCCGTCGCAAAAATAGCGTTTGCTAAAGACAGAGGAAAAGAACGTCGTGAAGATCAAATTATCGATTTTGAACAGTTTATCAGCGTCAAAGGTGTTTCGGCTTTAGGAAACCAATTGACAAAGCTAAAAGTCAATCAAATCGACCTGATGGAATCCTTGCCTTACGAACAAGCTGAGGAAACCCCTGCGGATGAAATAGATGTCGTTGGAGAAGAAATTGTAGAGACTCCAGCAGAGACTATCACGGAAGACACGAAAGAAATTTCAGAAAAACCTCTAACGGAAAATAAGGCTATAGATCCAGCAAAAGACTCTGAATCAGATATAGATGCTAATGATGAAGGGCAAACCACCTTATTCTAATATAAGACGTTTCGCTTCTCCTTTTTGTTTGTTAGTATCGCCTACATAGCCGTATTCAAACCTGTAGCTATCTTTTGTTGTTGTTAGAATTTTAAGATGAATGTCTTTTTGTTCTGCACGGTTTTTAGGGTTAATGGTTTTAAAAACCATCTCACAATCATTGATCCAACGTACATTGGTAGAGTCTATAGAACCATTAAAAGCTTCCACTTGAAGCTCCGACGTTCTAGAGAATGTCGATGTATAGTCAACCCTATCAATGGTAATTGTACTCTCAAAAGTTCCTGTTTTAAAATCATTACAATTGCGTTCTACTTCGTAGCAACTGCTAAATACTAAAGCACTCAATATTATTAGATATTTCATTTATTTTGGATGTAAAAATTCAAATGATTGATGCTACAAACATACAAAACGGATCTAGCAATCTAAATTATTTAGATGTATTCATCGAATAATTCTTAAAACTCCCATCTCGATAAAAAATCACGATACGTTCAATAGAGTCATCCCCATTAGAAATTGCAGCAATAGGATTTGAAGGAATTTGTGTGGACTCAACTTTTTGGGGTGGGGCAGAGCTTTTAGGAAATTCACCGACACCACTTAAAAGCCATAAAAGTTCAATGTCTGGAAAAGCATTGAGCACTTTGGTGATAAATTCTAAGCTTGGTTTATTTCGACCACTTAATATATGAGAAATACTGGAGCGTTGTACCGTGATAATTTCAGCAAAGGCAGAAGCCGATAAACCATAATAGTCGAGGATTTTTTTGAGTCGGGTGTTGAATTCGGTTGTGTTTATCATTGTTTACATGTGTAGCATTATAAGGCGGTTACAAATGTAACACATTGATGTCTTATATGCAAACAACGGTGTAAGTTGATTGAAAATAGAGTAAATCATAACTTTAATTAATCTACATAATATATTGATAAATAAGTTATTAATATGCATTAAGTAAAAAACACTTTTAATCCGACTTACAGTGTGCATTTATCTCACAAACTCGTTTACATTTGTGAATGATAAACTCTTTTAGTTCGTTTACAAATGTAAAAGGTAGAATGTTTACATTTGTAATCTTATTAAATACGCATGTTAGACGCACCTTACTTTATATCACAATACAATTCCTTAAAAGCAACTACTTTAGGAAACCGTTATATCACAAATGCACATATTGAACCCTTGTTAAATTCCTTGTCGAAACAATTCAGTCAAACCATTTTAGGGGTTTCGGAAGCTGGACTGCCAATTCACGGCCTTCAAATTGGGAGGGGTTCCAAGCGTATTTTAATATGGTCGCAAATGCATGGTAACGAAAGCACAACTACAAAAGCACTTTTTGATCTCTTTAGTTATTTTGAATTACCCGATTCTAAAACGCTTTTAGAGGGATGTACGCTTTTTATAATTCCGATCCTTAATCCAGATGGGGCAGAAGCCTATACGCGTTTAAACGGCAATCAAATCGATTTAAATAGAGATGCAAAGGCGTTGACTCAGTCTGAAAGTAAAATTTTAAGAACGGCTTATGAGGACTTTAAACCTCATTTTTGTTTCAATATGCATGGGCAACGTACGATTTTTAGCGCAGGAAATACGCATAATTCTGCTGTTCTTAGCTTCCTGTCACCTTCTGAAAATGAAGAACGCTCTTTAACAGTCACCCGTCAGAAATCGATGGAAATCATACAGGTCATGAATCAAGCATTACAGCCGTATTTACCCAACCAAATTGGGCGTTACGACGATGGGTTTAACGACAGTTGTGTAGGAGATTATTTTCAGAGTCATGGAACGCCCACCATTCTGTTTGAGGCGGGGCATTTTCCAGAGGACTACAAGAGGGAAGAAACACGAAAATACATGGCCTTAGCCCTTATTAGCGCTCTGGACTATGTAGCAACCAACCCTGTATCAGGCGATGCTTACAAACCATATTTTGATATTCCTGAAAATGGTAAATTATTTTACGATGTCATCGTTAGAAATGCATTGCTCAATCCATTAACCCCAAAAGTGTTTAGTGATATAGGTATACAGTTTACGGAAGTGTTAGTGTCTGGAGTAGTTCGGTTTCAACCTAAAGTTGCGTTTATCGGAGATTTAAATGATAAACTAGGACACTTAGAGCTGGATGCTAACTTTAAGCAGGTGTCGCATCCTGATTTTGAGGTGTTGTCAGAAGATTACGAAATCGATTTCATTACGATAGAATTAACGAAGATATCATTGTTTGGTAATAATAATTTAATATAAGCTTTCATTTTTTGTTTAAAATTTAGTAAATTTGCAAATATCTTGAATATTAATTATAATGAAAATAAATAAATTGGCCAAAGTAAAATTAGACGAAATCGATCACCAAATATTAGATATGTTGATTGACAATACAAGAGTTCCGTTCACTGATATCGCTAAAAAATTACTAATTTCTGCTGGTACGGTTCACGTGAGAGTAAAAAAGATGGAGGATGCCAAAATTATTAAAGGTTCTTCTTTAACCTTGGATTATCAAAAATTAGGATATTCTTTTATTGCTTATGTAGGTGTTTTTCTACAGAATACTTCTCAAACAAAATTTGTTTTAGAGCGTATTTATGAAATTCCACATGTAACGGTTGCACACATCACAACAGGTAAATTTAATATCTTCTGTAAAATTCGTGCAAAGAGCACAACACATGCAAAGGAAATTATCTTTAAGTTAGATGAGATTGAAGGTGTTTACAGAACAGAAACAATGATTTCACTAGAAGAAAGTATCAACGATAAAAAACGTTTGATGCATTCTATTTTTAATGATTTGAGTGATTAAATGGGTTTATGAGGCGTAATATGAAAAGGCTTCATCGATTAACTGATCCTCAACAATGACATCAACCTTACAAATTCCAATAGATTCTAGCAGTGCATATTTAATTTGCCCGTGAGAATTCTTTTTATCATACTTCAAAAGCTCTATTATTGAGCTTTTGTCGTTTTTGGTAAGATCTACAGTACCGTAAATCGTTTTAAACGTATTTTTTATTTGGGTGAGTTCTTCTTCTGAGAGTCCGCAAGTCTTCATCGATAAATAGCCTTCCATAATCATTCCTGCGGCAATAGCTTCCCCGTGCAGTAAAGTTTGTAGGTTGTCATTGTCCAAACAATAGGATTCAATCGCATGCCCCAAAGTGTGACCGAAATTTAATTGTTTTCGCTCGCCTTGTTCATTTGGATCTCGCTTCACCACTTCGTTTTTTATAATGATAGACTCGTGGATTAAGCCTTCTAAGTCAGAAATATTTAAAGCCTTTAAATCGCACAAACGGTTCCAATAATCTGAATCTTTAATCAATCCATGTTTTAACATTTCAGCAAGTCCAGAGCGCATTTCTTCCGCTGGAAGCGTTTCTAAAAAGGAAACATCTACAAGCACCATGTCGCTAAAATTAATGACTCCAATTTGGTTTTTAATTGTTCCTAAATCCACCCCTGTTTTTCCTCCAACAGAAGCATCTACCATGGATAGGAGTGAAGTTGGTACGTTTATAAAACGGATACCACGTTTAAATGTGGACGCTACAAACCCTCCTAAATCGGTGACAACACCACCGCCCAAATTGATAATCAATGATTTTCGGTCGCCATCCAAATCAGAGAGACTGTGCCAAATTTGAGTACAAGTATCCAATGTTTTATGGATTTCTCCCGCTTCCATCTCAATGATTTCTAAAGTCATATCAATGTCAATGTTTGATAAAAACTTTGGCAAACAATGGGTGTGCGTATTCGTGTCCACCAAGATGAATATTTTAGAAAAATGGGAAGTTTCTAAATAGGCATTTAATTCTTTATAACAGGTTTCATTAAAATGAATTGAATACGATGTGGATGGTATGGTTTTCATGAATTAAGTGGTCAAAATATTAAAGCGTGAAATTAAGTAGAAATTTATAAATAATATAATTACTATTAAATATATTTGTGAGAAACTAAAAGCATTTATTATGGCTGTTGATTTTAACAACACAAAAATAGCGTTTCATCTTAAATCTGATTTGGAATTGGAACGCGCCTATTTTTTGTTTAAAATGATTTCGATTGAACCCCTCGTTCGTATTGGGACTGCCGCTACTAACTTTGCACTCAAAGCGCATCTTCCGGTTGAAGGTTTGATCCGCTCCACCGTATTTGACCATTTTTGTGGTGGGGTCAATGAACAAGATTGTGTGCCAACAATAGATAAAATGTATGCCAGTAAGGTGTACAGTGTTTTAGATTACTCTGTTGAAGGGAAAGGGGTGGAGAGTCAATTTGATTTAGCCCTTGAAACCATTTTAAAGCTTATTGAATTTTCTAAAGACAAAGAAGCCTTGCCTATCGCCGTATTCAAGCCGAGTGCTTTTGGAAGTTTTGATTTGTATCAAAAAATCAGTGAAAAGAAAACGTTGACAGCATCTGAAAATGAACAATGGGAACGCATCAAAAATCGCTTTGAAAAAGTATGTGCATCAGGGAAATTAAATAATGTAAAAATCCTTATTGATGCGGAGGAAAGCTGGATTCAAGATGCGGTGGATGATTTGATTTTAGAATTGATGCAAACTTTTAATACCGATGCTTTGATCGTTTACAGCACCTTACAAACCTACCGTTGGGACCGTTTGGACTATCTTAAAGAAATTCATGCCAAAGCCAAACAGAATAATTTTAAACTAGGGTTTAAGGTGGTTCGGGGGGCTTATATGGAAAAGGAACGAAATCGCGCTAAAGAGTTGGGTTATAAATCGCCTATTTGTGGTACGAAGGAAATCACGGACGCCCTGTTTAATGATACAATTACGTATATACTTTCTAATCTGGATTCCATCCATCTTTTTATTGGAACGCATAATGAAGAAAGTTCTCAATTAGCACTAGAACTCATGGAAACCTCTAAGATATCTAACAATGATGCTCGTGTTTGGTTTGGACAGCTTTACGGCATGAGTGACCATATTAGCTACAACTTGGCGGAACAAGGCTATAACGTCGCTAAATACGTCCCTTTTG
Source organism: Formosa sp. Hel1_33_131 (assembly GCF_001735745.1). Taxonomy (NCBI): domain Bacteria; kingdom Pseudomonadati; phylum Bacteroidota; class Flavobacteriia; order Flavobacteriales; family Flavobacteriaceae; genus Formosa; species Formosa sp. Hel1_33_131. Next base: position 32,033 of record NZ_CP017260.1, on the reverse strand, counting down.
GCCCCGTAAAAGATGTGATGCCATACCTAATTAGAAGGGCGGAGGAAAACACCTCGGTTGCTGGACAAACAAGTCGAGAGCTCTCCTTGATAAAAAAAGAAAAACAAAGACGAAATGTCTAACGGATTATAAGTGTTTTGATTGTTGCTACGCGTTCACAATTTTCAACATCCAATTCATAGACATCTCCCACAACACGATACGTTTTGCAAGGCACTGAATTGGTGTCACTTTTGCTGAAATTTATATCTGCCCCTTTAAATATGGAATTTAAAGTTAAGGTATCAATTACATTGTTATTGAGTTGCTCTTGAACGGATTCAGAATATTTAAGACTCTTAATTTGAATGTTTTTCAATACACGCGCATCAGGGCCGTAGGCACAACTTGTTTTTTTTCCACTTAAAAAAAACATTAAAAAGACCAATCCTATGGAGAAGCCTCCAAAGTAAAAGACAAAACGGTAAGCAAGCTTCATTTATTAATTTTAAAAGATTAAAAGATTGGCATCGCTGTACTCTAAACCAAACCAATCGGCTACAGATTTATTCGTTAAAATGCCGTGGTAAAAGTACAATCCATTTTTTAATCCCATGTCAAATCTTAGTGAATTTTCTATCCCTCCATCTTCTGCAATTTTCAAAAGATAGGGTGTAAATATATTACTAATTGACACTGAGGAAGTTCGTGCATAACGCGCCGGAATATTAGGGACACAATAATGTATCACATCGTGTTTTACAAAAGTGGGGTTGTCATGAGAAGTAACTTCACTGGTTTCAAAACAGCCGCCCATATCGATACTGACATCTATAATCACAGATCCTGGCTTCATTTGTTCTACCAATGCTTCACTCACTAAAATAGGCGCTCTGTTGTTTCCTTTTGCCGCTCCAATAGCCACATCGCAACGCATCAATGCTTTTTGAAGGTTTTTAGGTTGCATCGTCGACGTGTAAATCGTTCGACCAATATTCGCTTGCAAGGCACGGAGTTTGCTGATCGAATTATCAAACACACGGACGTTGGCTCCGAGTCCAATGGCAGCACGTGCTGCAAATTCACCAACAGTTCCGGCACCAATAATCACCACTTCTGTTGGAGGGACACCACTAATGTTCCCAAACATCAAACCGTTGCCTTCATTTGTAATGGACATAATTTCTGAGGCGATTAGAATAGAGGCAGAGCCTGCAATTTCACTCAGTTGGCGCACCGCAGTAAACGCTCCTTCTTGATCTTTTATAAATTCAAACCCCAATGCTGTGACTTGTTTTTCGGCGAGTTTCTTAAAATATTCTTTATGCTGCATTTTTAATTGTAGTGCAGAAATCAAAAGTGCTTTAGGATTTAATAGGGCAATTTCCTCTAAAGTTGGAGGTTCAACTTTTAGAATTATAGGGCAGGCAAATACTTTCGCTCTGTCCTTAGATATTTCTGCGCCCGCTTCGCTGTATTCATGATCTTCAAAACTGGCATTGTCTCCCGCACCAGATTCAATCAATAAACGGTGTCCATTGCTTGTCAGCGCCGAAACGGCATCGGGGGTGAGACACACTCTTTTTTCTTGAAAAGAGGTTTCTTTTGGGATGCCAATAAACAAGGCTCCTTTTTCCTTCGTCAATTCTAAAGTTTCTTCTTTCGGAAGTAATTGTTCTCGTGTAAAAGGGGAAGTTGGTTTATGCATAGCCTTTAGTATAAAGCATCTAATTTACAATTATTTTTTTGATCACCCCTAAGAAAGTTTTTTTTCTGAGAGTTTGAGAATTCTACCGCCATTTTCAGCAAGGGACAATTCTAAAACAGTGACGTTTTCAGGAAGTAAATTTTCAATCTTTTCAGGCCACTCGATAAAATTCCATACACCAGAACAAAAATAATCTTCAATTCCCATGTCCAATGCTTCATATTGGTTTTTGAGTCTGTAAAAATCAAAATGATAGACGGTATCCTCTGTAACTTTATACTCATTCACAATGGAAAATGTGGGACTGGAAGCAGTATCGGCTCCACCCATTTCTTTGACCATGGCGCTAATGAGTGTTGTTTTTCCTGTGCCCATTTCTCCATAAAACAACAGTGTTTTGGACTGCGCATTTTTCAGAATTGTTTGCGCGACTTCTGCTAATTCTTCGAGCTTGAAATGTAGTTCTTTAGTCATTTTAGCGAGGATTTAAAACCACAAAAGGAATAATGACTTCTTCTAAAGAGATGCCTCCATGTTGATAGGTATTTCTAAAATAATTCACATAGTAATTGTAATTATTTGGATATGCAAAAAACAGATTGTCCTTGGCAAAAATAAAGGTGCTATTCATTGCTGCTGAAGGGAGGTGAATTGATTTAGGATCTTTTACTGCCAACACATCTTTTCCTTCATAAGAAATGCTGCGTCCTGTTTTATAGCGTAAATTAAGACTGGTGTCTTTATTACCAACGACTTTAGAAGGATTTTTTACGTTGATGGTTCCGTGGTCTGTAGTGATAATGAGTTTAAAATTAAGCTCTTTGGCTTGTTTGATAATCTCTAATAAGGGCGAATTTTGAAACCAACTCTTGGTAAGCGATCTGTAGCCTTTGTCGTTGGAAGCAAGTTCTTTCAGAACTTCCATTTCGGTTTTTGCATGGGACAACATGTCCACAAAATTATAGACCAAAACGGTTAAGTCATTCTGCGCTTTTGTTTTAAAGGTTTCCGATAGTTTTTTTCCTGCTCTTAAATTCGTGATTTTTATATATTCATGTTTCAAATGTGAAAGCCCTAAGCGTTTTAATTGCGCTTCTAAAAATTCGGCTTCAAATAAATTTTTACCACCCTCATCTGTATCGTTTTTCCAATACTGAGGATATAATTTCTCCATTTCACTAGGCATTAACCCTGAGAATATTGCATTTCTAGCGTACTGAGTCGCCGTTGGAAGAATACTGTAATACAAACTTTCTTCTTGTGTTTTATAGTGGTTGTTTACTGTAGGTTCCAGTATTTTCCATTGGTCATATCTTAAATTATCAATAACAATAAGCAAGGTAGGCTGGGAGTCGCTAAGCTCGTTTGCAATCTTATTTTTAAAGAGGGTATGAGACATCACAGGCGCTTGGTGGTCCTCAAACCAATCGGGATAAAACTTCTCAATAAAGCGTCCAAATTGTTGATTTGCTTCCATTTTTTGAGCGTCTAATATTTCACTCATGGTGGCATCGTTGGACGATTCTAACTCTAATTCCCAAAACACTAATTTTTTATAAAGTTGTTCCCATTCTTCAAATGAATTTATTTCATTTAAATTCATAGATATTTTACGAAATTCTTGTAAGTAATTAGAAGATGTTTTTTCTGAAACTAGTCTGTTGTGATCTAGGTTTTTCTTAAGTGATAAAAGAATTTGGTTCGGATTGACGGGCTTAATGAGATAATCGGCAATTTTATTTCCAATTGCATCTTCCATAATATACTCTTCTTCACTCTTCGTAATCATCACTACCGGAAGTGTTGCTTTAATTTCTTTGAGTTCAGACAAGGTTTCTAATCCCGACAGACCGGGCATGTTTTCATCTAAAAACACAATATCAAAATCATTTTCTTTGATAAGTGTAAGCGCTTCTGTACCACTTTGACAAGGGGTTACGGTATAATTTCTTTGTTCTAAAAATATGATATGAGACTTTAAAAACTCAATTTCATCATCGACCCATAAAATATTAATGTTACCCATCTGTTATATTTTTTTTAGTTAAGAATAGAAGTCCTTTCATTTTAGTATTTTTACGTCGTAAAACTTTTTAAAGAAAGTTTAGAATGTAAATTTAACACTATAAAGTTTGAATACGAACAACAAGCTTAAAATATTTAACGATCCAATTTACGGATTTATTACAATCCCGAACACATTAATTTTCGATTTAATCGCACACAAATATTTTCAGCGATTGCGACGAATTTCTCAGATGGGCTTATCGTATTTGGTATATCCTGGGGCGCACCACACCCGATTTCATCATGCGTTGGGCTGTCTGCATCTCATGCAAAATGCAGTTCGAATTTTAAGGTTTAAAGGAGTCCAAATTTCTGAAGCGGAAGAAAACGGCTTGTACATCGCTATTTTGCTGCATGACATTGGACATGGACCATTCAGTCATGCGATGGAACACAGCATTGTAGAAAATATCAGTCACGAAGCAATTTCTTTAAAATTCATGGAAACCTTAAACATAGAATTTAAGGGCGCGCTTGATGTAGCGATTTCAATGTTTAAAGGGGATTACAGTCGTAAGTTTTTTGGACAACTGATCTCTGGACAATTGGATATTGATCGTTCTGATTATTTGAAAAGAGATAGTTTTTATACAGGAGTCTCCGAAGGAAACATCAACAGTGAGCGTTTGATTTCAATGATGAATGTTGTGAACGATGAATTGGTCATTGAAGAAAAAGGGATTTATTCTATTGAGAAATTTTTAACGGCGCGCCGCTTGATGTATTGGCAAGTCTATCTTCATAAAACAAGTTTGGTTGCCGAACAAATGATCACGCGCATTTTGAAACGTGCCAAGGAATTGACGCACAAAGGAGTGAAGTTAGAAGCCAGTTCCGCCTTAAGTTTCTTTTTAAACAGCAGTACCAATCCCACTAATTTTGAGGCGGCTACTTTGAATCAATTTTCATTATTGGATGATTATGATGTGATGTCGGCTTTAAAATCGTGGCAATTTCACGATGATTTTGTGTTGAGTCATCTCTCAGAAATGATCTTAAACAGAACCTTATTAAAAATAAAATTCAAAAACAATCGGATTGCTGATTCCAAAGTGGAATCCATCAAACAAGACCTTATGTTAGAATATACATTAGATGCTCATGAAGCCTCTTATTTTGTGTTTAATGGGCATGTAGAAAACTTAGCATACAACCCACAGCAGGGGGGACTTAAGATTTTATATAAAAATGGAAAAATCAAAGATATCATAAAAGCATCGGACCACCTCTCTTCAAAAGTACTGTCTAAAACAGTTACAAAGCATTATATATGCTTTCCAAAGGATATTCTTTGATAATTTTTTTTACTTTTGCAAGTAATGAAATTTACAGCCACACAAATAGCAGAGATATTAAACGGAGAAATTATTGGAAACCCGGATGTTGAAGTCCATACACTTTCCAAAATTGAAGAAGCAGCTGAAGGCTCCCTTACTTTTTTAGCAAATCCAAAATACACTCCTTATATATACACGACTCATGCTTCAATAGCCATCGTCGGTCAGGACTTTGTTTCTGAACAGAAAATAGAAGCCACACTCATCAAAGTTGAAAATGCGTACAGTTCATTTTCTAAATTATTGGAGTATTACAACCATATAAAAAACAATAAATTAGGGGTTGAATCTCCTATATTTATTTCAGATTCAGCCACTTATGGCGAAGCTGTTTATATTGGTGCATTTTCTCATATTGGTGAAAATGTAGTGATAGGCGATCACGTGAAAATTTATCCAAATACTTTTATTGGAGATAATGTTACCATCGGATCACATACGACCTTGTTTTCTGGTGTTAAAATTTATTCTGATTGTGTGATTGGTGCGCATTGTTTTATCAATTCTGCGGCGGTGATTGGAGCTGACGGATTTGGATTTTCCCCCGATGAAACTGGCGCGTATCAAAAAGTACCACAAATTGGAAATGTCATTATTGAAGACCATGTAGATATCGGAGCTGCCACGACTATTGACCGCGCTACGCTTGGATCGACCCTCATAAAAAAAGGCGTAAAACTTGACAATCACATTCAAGTAGCACATAATGTGGTGATTGGAGAGAATACAGTGATTGCTGCCCAAACAGGCATTGCGGGATCTGCCAAAATTGGTACGAACTGTCAAATTGGTGGACAGGTCGGAGTTGCAGGGCATATCGTCATTGGAAACAATGTGAAAATCCAAGCACAGTCAGGCATCGGACATAATATTAAAGACAACGAAGTCTTGCAAGGATCTCCAGCATTTTCTTTTAGAGATTATTATAAATCATACATTCATTTCAAGAACCTACCAAATATTGTAAAGACCGTTAATACATTAGAAAAAACCCTTAAATCATGATTATTAAATCTGAATCGAAACAAACAACGATTTCCAAAAAAGTATCTTTAAAAGGTGTGGGACTTCATACTGGTTTAGAAGTCGAAATAAACTTCCTTCCTGCTGATATTAATAATGGATATACTTTTAGGAGAATTGACCTAGAAGGTCTGCCCATGATTAAAGCAGATGCCAATCTTGTAACGAATACCCAACGTGGGACTTGCTTAGAAAGAAATGGGGTCACGATACAAACATGTGAACACGTGCTCGCTGCACTTGTGGGACTTGAGATTGATAATGTTGTCATAGAGTTAAGCACTTCAGAACCTCCAATTATGGATGGGTCTTCGAAGTATTTTATAGAAGCTTTAGAAACTGCGGGGACTAAAGAGCAAGAAGCTTACAGAGAAGTGTTTGTGGTTAAAGATGTTATTTCTTACTCCGATGAAGAAACGGGTAGTGAAATTACGATCATCCCGTCTGATGAATATCAGGTCACAACAATGGTCGATTTTGGAACCAAAGTATTGGGAACTCAAAATGCAACCCTACAGCATTTATCAAATTTCAAAAAAGAAATTTCAGAATCACGTACTTTTAGTTTTTTACATGAATTAGAAATGCTCCTTGAGAATGGATTGATTAAAGGCGGTGACTTAAACAATGCCATTGTTTATGTGGATAAGCCCATTTCAACAGAAACGATGGAGCGTTTAAAAATAGCCTTCAATAAAGATTCTATTTCAGTGAAGCCCAATGGGATTTTGGACAACCTTACATTGCATTCTCCTAATGAAGCTGCACGTCATAAACTTTTGGATGTTATAGGGGATTTAGCCCTTATTGGGACGCGTATTCAAGGGAAGGTTATTGCGAATAAACCAGGTCATTTTGTAAATACTCAATTTGCGAAAAAAATATCTAAAATCATTAAAATGGAACGTCGTAATAATGTTCCTAATATCGATTTAAATCAACCCCCATTAATGGATGTAAATGCCATTATGGATATGTTGCCACACCGTCCACCTTTTTTACTTTTAGATAAGGTCTATGAATTATCTCAAAACCATGTGATTGGATGTAAGAATGTGACAATGAATGAATCGTTCTTTGTGGGACACTTTCCTGGAGCTCCCGTAATGCCCGGTGTTTTAATTATTGAAGCGATGGCGCAAACAGGTGGAATACTGGTTTTAAATACCGTTCCTGATCCAGAAAATTACCTTACTTTTTTCATGAAAATGGACAATGTGAAGTTCAAACAAAAAGTGGTACCAGGAGACACGCTTATATTCAATTGTACACTAATCACTCCTATAAGAAGAGGGATTTGTCACATGCAAGGCTATGCCTATGCCAATGGAAAATTATGTGCTGAGGCCGAATTAATGGCTCAAATAACGAAAGTTAAATAAATCTGTTTTACATCAAAAAACGAACAACATGAATCAACCTTTAGCATACGTACACCCTGGAGCAAAAATTGCCAAAAATGTGGTGATAGAACCTTTTACCACGATCAATAACAATGTTGTGATAGGAGAGGGGACTTGGATCGGATCAAACGTTACAATTATGGAAGGTGCGCGCATCGGAAAAAATTGTAGTATTTTCCCTGGCTCTGTCATTTCTGCAATGCCACAAGATCTTAAATATGACGATGAAGACACCACTGTTGTTATTGGAAATAATGTTACCATAAGAGAATGTGTCACCATCAATCGTGGAACTACAGATAAAATGAAAACCGTCATCGGAGATAATTGTTTGATTATGGCCTATTGCCATATTGCGCATGATTGTACCGTTGGAAATAACTGTATATTTTCAAATAATAGTACACTCGCTGGACACACCACAGTTGGCGACTCTGTTGTATTGGCCGGAATGACTGCTGTACATCAGTTCTGTTCTATTGGAAATCACGCCTTTGTTACAGGAGGATCTTTGGTTCGTAAAGATGTGCCCCCTTATGTAAAGGCCGCAAGAGAGCCTTTGTCTTATGTTGGAATCAATTCGGTAGGACTCAGACGTCGCGGATTTACTTCGGATAAGATTAAAGAAATACAGAATATATACCGATTACTCTATCAAAAAAATTATAACAATTCTCAAGCTTCCGAAATTATTGAAGCTGAAATGGAAGCCACTCCAGAGCGTGATGAAATTTTACAATTCATCAAAAATTCTCATCGTGGAATTATGAAAGGATATTTTAAATCTAATTAAACACACATATGGCAAGTACATCAGATATTAGAAATGGATTATGCATACGATATAGTCACGATATTTTTAAAGTGATTGAATTTTTACACGTGAAACCTGGAAAAGGGCCAGCGTTTGTAAGAACCAAAATGAAGAGTGTCACTAATGGAAAAGTGATAGACAATACCTTTTCAGCAGGACACAAGATTGAGGAAGTCAGAGTGGAAACGCATAAATTTCAATTTTTATACAATGATGGGGAAACGTTTCATTTCATGAATACAGCCGATTACTCCCAAATAGAACTCCAAAAAGCAGTTTTAGACAGTCCCGATTTAATGAAAGAAGGCGAAGTTGTAACGGTGCTCATCAATACAGAAGATAGCTCTCCACTTTCGGTAGATTTACCAGCGAGTGTTATTCTTGAAGTGACTTCAACAGAACCAGGCATCAAAGGCAATACAGCGACCAATGCGACTAAACCCGCCACAGTAGAAACTGGTGCAACGGTGATGGTTCCTTTATTTATTAATGAAGGTGATAAAATTAAAGTAGAGACTGCCAAAGGATCGTACAAAGAACGTATTAAAGAATAGTATGAACTTTCTTCAGCCACAGGCCTTAAAAGAAATTGCATCCCTGATTGAGTGTGAATATGTAGGGGATCCAAACTTTGAAGTATTGGGTATGAATGAAATTCACGTGGTATCTGCTGGTGACATCGTCTTTGTGGACCATCCAAAATATTACGATAAAGCCCTTGCTTCTAAAGCAACGGTGGTACTTATCAATAAAAAAGTGGAATGTCCAGAAGGAAAAGTACTCCTAATTTCTGACGATCCATTTAGAGATTTCAACAAACTCACGGCGCATTTTAAACCCTTTCAAGCATCTCATAAACCGATTTCAGACTCCGCAAAAATTGGAACTGGCACAACCCTTCAACCCAACTGTTTTATTGGAAACAATGTGGTGATTGGAGACCATTGTACAATCCATTCTAACGTAAGTATATATGATGGAACTATTATTGGAGATAATGTCATTATTCATGCAAATACAGTTTTAGGAGCTAGCGCTTTCTATTATAAGAAACGTCCCGAAGGTTACGATCAATTACAATCGTGTGGTCGTGTCATCATTGAAAATGAGGTTCATATTGGTGCTTCTTGTACCATTGATCGTGGCGTTACTGGCGACACAACTATCGGAGCAGGCTCTAAACTGGACAATTTGATTCAGGTGGGGCATGACACTCTGATCGGAAAAAACTGCTTAATTGCGTCTCAAACGGGCATTGCTGGCTGTTGTGTTATTGAAGATGATGTCACTATTTGGGGACAAGTGGGCACCACGAGTGGAATCACTATTGGCGCTAAAGCGGTTGTCTTGGGCCAAACAGGCGTTTCAAAATCAATTGAAGGCGGCAAAACATACTTTGGAACACCCATTGAAGAGGCGCGAACCAAACTAAAAGAATTGGCATTACTTCGTAAATTACCAGAGATCATTCAAGAATTAAAACAAAATAAAAATGGATAGAATTTTAAATGCTAAAACCTTTAAAATTTCCATTCAAAAAATTACATTTGCAGCAGTTAAAAAACTAATAAAAACAAAACCAGATGAGTGTTTTAGTAAATAAAGATTCAAAAATAATAGTTCAAGGATTTACGGGGAGTGAAGGCACATTTCATGCTTCACAAATGATTGACTACGGAACGAACGTTGTGGGTGGTGTAACGCCCGGAAAAGGTGGACAAACACATTTAGATAAACCTGTTTTTAATACCGTTCAAGAAGCGGTAGAGAAAGTAGGAGCGGATACAACCATTATTTTTGTACCACCCGCTTTTGCAGCCGATGCTATTATGGAAGCAGCCGATGCTGGTATTAAAGTGATTATTACAATTACCGAAGGAATTCCCGTAGCCGATATGATCAAGGCTTCTAACTATATTAGTGGAAAAGACTGCCGTTTGGTAGGTCCTAACTGCCCTGGGGTGATTACACCCGGAGAAGCAAAAGTAGGCATCATGCCTGGATTTGTTTTCAAAAAAGGAACAGTTGGTGTTGTTTCTAAATCAGGAACTTTAACTTATGAAGCAGCGGATCAAGTAGTGAAACAAGGGTTAGGAATTACCACTGCGATTGGAATTGGTGGCGACCCAATTATTGGAACCACAACCAAAGAAGCTTTAGAAATGCTTATCAACGATTCAGAAACCGAATGTGTGGTGATGATTGGTGAAATTGGTGGGCAACTTGAAGGAGATGCTGCCAAATGGTATAAAGAAAGCGGTAGCAAAAAACCAGTAGTTGGATTTATTGCTGGTGAAACGGCACCTGCCGGACGTACGATGGGACATGCTGGTGCTATTGTTGGTGGAAGTGATGACACTGCCCAAGCTAAAAAGCAAATCATGAGAGAATGTGGTATCCACGTTGTGGAATCTCCTGCAGAAATTGGGAAGAAAGTAGCAGAAGTGCTGGCTTAGAAAATTCTTTTTTATATAATATCTAACCTCCTAATTTTATTGGGAGGTTTTTTGTGTGATATATTTCAATTGTATGTTACCGAATTGTTAAAATTTAAGACAACCATTTTTTTAAATTAACTTTTCGTTATAACTTTAGAGTTCCTAAATCTATTATTATTATTATTATGAAACTTAAAATTCTCATTTTACTTTTTATCCCTCGCTGCCGCACGAATCCTTTCGTGTGGTCATAAAGAAAAGTAACGAGTTTGATAAAAACAAAGAATTGTATTTTAAATTTAAGAAGGAGGTTAGATGAGTAGAAATTATAAATTTCATAATCCAGAAGAATATGTTTATAGTAGTGCCGTTGATTATGCAGATCAAAAAGGATTTATAGATGATGTGCTGGTTTTTAGAATGTTAAATCACCACACGAAAGGATTCGTGCGGTATCCGGGGAGAGCTATCATAGTTCTGTTAATCAGGCAGGTCATCAGAATGTTGTAGCAAAATAAATTGCATTTCATTTAGATTTAATTGATGTTCCACAAACTTTTAATCTTTACGAAAGGAATGGAGATTTAGCGTCAATTAATCTTAGGAATTATGACGACTATAATTCTAATCAACATTTTGTCTATTTAAGGAAAGACTTATTTAATAAATTTCTTAAGGATAACAATTATAAATTTATTTGGAGTATTTGGGGAGAAAGAGAAGTTCACTTTGAAGGGCATATGGTAGCTCGTCAATTTGCACAAGAACATGGAGTAGATGGATATAAAAGTTTAAACAGATAATACCTTATTCTGAATAATAAAAATGAAATTTATTTCGTTTTTTTATTTTGGTCTTGAAAAGTATTAAATACAGAATATACAATCACCTGATTTTGATATTCTTCGTATATAATTATGTAAGGAAATCTTTTTAACGGAAGTTCTCGAAAGACTGGCTTTCTCTTTATTTCAAATAATGCCTCACCATTTTTTAGGGTTTGAAAATAGCCATCTAAATAATTGAAAAAATCTGCACCTAATCCAATTTGCTTGGACTCGTACCATTCTATTGCTTTATCAATTTCTATTTGCGCTTCAAGTTCAATGATTAATTTAGAACCCATACTTATTTCTCAATTTTTGTCTGACTTCGTCCCAAGTAGAACCACTTGTTTCTCCTGCATGATATTTGCGACGACGTTCTTCAACAATTTTATAATGTTCCTCTGGAATAATAGATGGGGCTTGTGTAGATGTATTAATAGAATCAAAAACACCATCTAAAGCTATAAGTTTTGAATCGTCTTGTATAAACAAATTAAATTGTTCTATCAGTTTAGCTCTTAATTCTAATGCTCCCATAATATTATCTTTTAGATAAACAAAGATACATAAATCATTCCAAACGTATGATTTTTAGAGAAACATTAGGTCAATTCATGACAAAGAATTAGTTTAGGAATAGCACATGGGTTGTCTAAAATTACATATTGAAACTGTACCAAATTTAAGGTTGGCATACTCAAAAAAAGAGGTAAAGCCCTTAAAAAAGACGGGGGGCTTCTATCCCTTTGGACTTGAACATAAAGGGTACAATAATAACATGAGCGCCTTTAGAAATAGCGTGGCGTCACGTTTTAAATTTGGAGGTAAAGAGTCTGGGGAAGAACTCGGATTGGATTGGATTGGTACGATGTCTCTGCAAGAAATTATGATCCTGCTTTGGGACGTTGGATGAACCTTGACCCTTTAGCTGAAATTCCTCAAAACTTATCTTTATCGCCTTATAATTTTGTCAAAAATAATCCTATAAAGTTTGTTGACCCTCGCTGCCGCACGAATCCTTTCGTGTGGTCATAAAGAAAAGTAACGAGTTTGATAAAAACAAAGAATTGTATTTTAAATTTAAGAAGGAGGTTAGATGAGTAGAAATTATAAATTTCATAATCCAGAAGAATATGTTTATAGTAGTGCCGTTGATTATGCAGGTCAAAAAGGATTTATAGATGATGTGCTGGTTTTTAGAATGTTAAATTACCACACGAAAGGATTCGTGCGGTAGCGGGGAATTTACTGGTAAAGAGTGAGTATTTAATTTTAAACACTAGAGGCTGTCTAAAAGTCTTTTTTCTTGTCAAGCTGAAGTGGTTTCTGCTTCTCATTAATATTGATTTACAATACTTTGAGATTCTGAAATAAAACAGAATGACATTTTTTTTAATTTATTAAACAATCCCTTTTTATTTAATCCTCAAATTCAGTCGCATTATAAGCGCCTAAATCGGGTGGGGACGTGCGTGTGGTGTTTGTGATATCCACGTTTAAGTTTCCTACGACAATACCTGAGCCTTCTGCAGGAGACCCAAATGGAATGTTCAATTGGTTTATAGAAGGATCTAAAAACTGAGGATCGTTGTTAAACATCACATTTTCGAAGTGATCTGTATTGCTAAAATCGTATTGGGACTCTGAATAAAACCCTGTTGGGTCGTCAAAGTAAATTAAACTATTGGTGAATTTAAAATTAAATACTTCAGAGGGTTCTTTCTCCAACAACAATTCTGGATTGTCATTTCCATAAATAATACAGTTGGTAAAATTCGCAGATTCTAAAGGATTTGTAAATACGGTGTTTTCTGCATCAATAATAAAATTATTAAGTAATAAGGCCGGGAATTGTCTAAAGCTATTGGCCCAATAGTTAGCGATGGTCGAATGCGTGAAATTATAATTTCCACCGTAGGTACCCGCAAAAGAGGACACGCCGCTAATATTGAGCACTACATTTTCAGCACTGATGGAAGTACCTCTTCCCAAGATCCCAAAATTACTGGAGTTATAAATCTGTGAATTTGTAATCACGAGTTTTGTAGGATCGTCTTGATTGCCATCACTTAAAATACCCACGGTTCCATTTTTGATGGTTGCATGATTGATGCTGTTGTTGGTACTGCCATTCAACAACCAGATAGCTTCCCATTGCCCAGGAATGTCTTCGTAAAGGGGTTCCAAACGATCGCCCTGAATGATGATTTCATTCTCCAAAATTTCGGCATCTAAACTCGGCAATCCATTGATGTGTAAAGAAGCATTTTCAGTGATCAGAAGCCCCGAATTGGCATGAAAATGCACACGGGCTCCCGCATTAATGTCAAGTGTTTTTCCGTCTGCAACAGCCGCATAGCCGTAAATCACATAAGGTTTTTCATTGGTAAATGTTAATTCTGAATCTTCTAAAAAACGCCCTTGCACATTGGTTTCATCGTCAACACCATCGCCGTCTACATCAAAAATGAGTGTTTCTACGACGCCATTCGCATCTTTATTTGGATAGATAAATACGGCATCTTTCACTAAGGTTACCAATTCTACTTTTTGAGTGTTCGGGCCCGTTCCAAATTCAATCGCATCGGTGTATAAAAACTGGGTTTCATTGGCGACTAAGGGCTGAATGTCAATGGTGGTTTCAATAAATACAAACATACTGTCTTGTGCCAGAAGTTCTACATTTTCAAATTCTTTTCCGACTAGTGTTCCGTTTCCAATCATACCATCCACATTCATTCGGTAATTGGAATTCTGTCCGTTGCTCAATTTTAAAGACGGAATCAGAATGTCGTTATCAGAGTTGTTATACACTTTAAGGGTATAGGTGCTAGAACCAATATTTGAAAAAATAGTATCTAAATAGACGGTGTCTTTTGAAAAGCTAAGAGTGCCCGTACTTGGTGTAAATTCAAAATCTTGACGACAAGAACTCCAAAAAATGAGTATAAAAAAACTAATTATAAAATAAAGGGAGCGGATCATAAGTTGTAGTGTTTTGGTAAAAATATAACTTTTGAATTAAACGAATCGTATGTAGGTCTTTAAATTTTATTCATTAATAAAAATCAAGTATTCTTTACTCAGTTTAAATAGTTGATCCATCAACTCGAACCTTTTTGATGCACCAAGCAGGGAATCATCCAATTGTTTCCCTTCACAATAATTGAAAAATAATTGAATATGATCCGTTTGAATGCCTAAGCTTTCAGTGAGGAATTGGTAGTTAAATTCTAAATCTTTACGGAACAGGGAGTCTAATTGTTCAAGCTTGATTTGCTTTTTAGATTCTACATTCTTTTTTTTAAAAAGCTTACCAATCTTACTAAAAATTGCCATAAAATCCATATTTGGGTTCGGGGTCACATATTTATTGGGATTTTGTTTTTTATCTGATTTTAAGTTTTTTTGAAAGTCTTTAGAATATTTTTTCTCATCAAACGCTTTCGTTTTTTGACCAGTGCTTAAAATGACTTCGTCAAGTTCGTTAAGCATACGTTTCAAATCGACAATAAACACTTCTTCAAAATCAAGTTGTTTGAGTATAATTTCTTTCCTTTTATATAAAATGGATTCAAACACAAGGGTGTCATTAATTTTAGCTTGGATTTTAAATGTTCCGTTCTCATCAGAATAGCTTTTAATTCCTTGAGAAACGTTGCGAATGGTTACGTTTTTGGCGGTCGATTTTGCATCAAATAGAATCCCTGAAATTGATTGTGAGGAACCCACAATCGGCATTATTAAGAGGAGGGTTAATAGTGGTTTAAGCATTAGGGGTTAAGTTTTATTCAAAATAAAACAATCCAGATTACTATCACAGACAGATTAAGAATGCCTTAACACACATTTAAACTAAAATTAACGAAACACTTTAGCAATCTCAGGGCTGATTCGTTTTGGTTTTTTGCTTGTTGCATCTAACAAGCACCAAGTGGTTTCAGATTTGACAATCAATTTGTCACTGTTCTTATGATACATTTCAACGATGCGTGTAGAGCTGACGCCCTCAGAGCGTGTGACATAGGTTTTGAGGTGAATTTCATCGTGGAGTTTGGCAGCAGATTTATAATCGATGTGATGGCTCAATAAGACCCAAATATTTTCTTGTTGTTGGAGTGGAGTGGTGGAAGCTTCCCAATGCGACTTCGCAATATCTTGAACCCATTGCACATAACGCACATTATTCACATGCATTAAGTCGTCTAAGTCGTCCGAAACAACAGATCGAGTGGCTTCAAATACCATCATTAATTTTCAATAATTTTAACTTCAAATAATTTATCCCAACGTTTTCCAGTCACAAATAAGGTTTTTGTTTTTGGGTTGTAGGCCATTCCATTTAAAACATCCAATCCTTGGTGTTTGGTTACTTTTGTTTTTAAGGCTTTAAAATCGATGACCGCTTCGATCGCTCCATTTTCTGGATTGATGATGGCGATACCATCTTTCTGATAGCGATTTGCATAAATTTTTCCATCCACCCATTCCAATTCATTGAGGTTTGTCAATTTCTCTTTATTGGTGTAGGCTTGCAAAGACCCTTCTTCCGCCAGAGTTTTAGGATTCAAAAACCACAGATATTCAGATCCATCAGATTTATAAAACTTCTGACCGTCATTACACAGTCCCCAACCTTCTTTACTTTGTCCGTAATTAAAGGTTTCTATCTGTTCAAAACTATTGACATCATACACCAACCCACGGCCTTCTTTCCATGTGAGTTGATAAATTTTATCATTTAAAACCGAGAGCCCTTCCCCAAAATAAGAAGAACTTAAATCAACATTTTTAACAACGGATCCATTCTTATAATCAAGTTTTCTCAGTTTAGATTCGCCGTATTGCCCCGTACTTTCATAAAGGTCTCCCTTATAAAACTCAAGTCCTTGTGTATAAGATGTGATATCGTGAGCATAGGTATTTACAATTTCATAGGTATATATTTTTGGTGGTTTGGCATTCACCACCACCACTTTTTTAAGGGCGACTTCAAAAGTATCGTCATAAAATACTTTGGCTTTTATGAGTTTTTCTCCTAAGGGTATTGCTGATAAATCAACGGAAGCCGTAATTATTTTAGTATCCAAAGTCAACTGAATAGAGTCAAAATCTCTATTGTTTGGATTTAGAAGCTCAATAGAAAGTGTTTCAGCATTGGAAATTATGTTTGTTTCGCTGTTTGTTTTGATTGAAAAGTTTGATTTGGTGGTTGATCCGCAGGCGGAGATCAAAACGTTAAGTCCGATGAATGTCAATAGTTTGTAGGTATGCATAGTGCAATTATATTTTTTAGCAATTTATTTATTTATATTCAGTTAAAAAAATCATTGCGTGAATATTAAAACTTTGTATCTTTGCAGAGGCAAGTCCTACACAACTAGCTCCTGTTGAATCCTCCAGGGCGGGAACGCAGCAAAGGTAAATGGTCGTAGCAGTGTGATGTAGGTAGCTTGCCATTTTTTGTATCCCATAGTTTCCATAAATCTTTCCTATCTTTAGCTTCTTAAATCACGATATTCAATGGCAAAAGTTGTTTTAATTACAGGCGGATCTTCTGGGATTGGAAAATCAATAGGAGAGTACCTTACCGACAAAGGTTTTACCGTTTATGGTACAAGCCGTTTTCCAGAAAAATATACAGATTCTAAGTTTCCAATTATAAAATTAGACGTCACCCAAACAGCGTCCATTTCTGAATGTGTTTCTGAATTGATTTCCAAAACAGGTCAAATTGATGTATTGGTCAATAATGCCGGGATTGGAATTACGGGACCTTTAGAAGAAATCCCAATGGAGGAGATGAAACGTAATTTTGAAACGAATCTATTTGGACCTATAAATATGATCAATGCCGTGTTGCCTTATATGCGAACGCAAAAATCAGGACAAATTCTAAACATCACGTCTATTGCGGGCTATATGGGATTGCCGTTTAGAGGGGTGTACAGTGCGAGTAAAGGCGCTTTGGAGCTGATTACGGAATCGTATCGTATGGAACTCAAAGCATTTAATATTACGATGAGTAATATTGCCCCTGGTGATTTTGCCACTAATATTGCAGCAGGACGTTACCATGCGCCTTTATTAGAAGATTCCCCCTATAAAGTAGCTTACGGCACCACTTTAAATTTGATGGACTCCCACGTTGATTCTGGGAAAAATCCGTTGCTCATGGCTCAGGTTATTCATAAAATTATCACCTCTAAAAACCCAAAAATTCATTATAAAGTTGGGGCATTTCTACAAAAGTTTTCAGTGGTTTTAAAGCGCATCCTTCCAGATTTGTGGTATGAGAAGCTTTTAAGTCGTTTTTATAATATATAAGGCAACCTATTATTTTTTAAAATAACTGTTGTCAAGCAGTTATAATGTACTAATTTTGTTCCCATTAATTCAAACCAAAAAAAATCATGAAATTTTTTATTGACACTGCCAATTTAGATCAGATTAAAGAAGCGCAAGACCTAGGTGTTTTGGATGGCGTTACTACCAACCCCTCATTAATGGCCAAAGAAGGCATCACTGGTGCAGAAAACATTTTGAACCACTACAAAGCCATTTGTGCAATTGTTGAAGGAGATGTGTCTGCGGAAGTTATTTCTACAGATTTTGATGGGATGGTTAAAGAAGGGGAGGCTCTAGCAGCTTTGCATCCACAAATTGTGGTGAAACTTCCAATGATTAAAGACGGTGTAAAAGCGTGTAAATATTTCAGCGATAAAGGCATTAGAACCAATGTTACTTTGGTGTTTTCACCCGGGCAAGCTTTGTTAGCTGCTAAAGCAGGTGCGACTTATGTATCGCCGTTTATTGGGCGTTTGGATGATATCTCAACAGACGGTTTAAATTTAATTGCGGAGATTCGTCTTATCTACGATAATTACGGATTTGGTACTGAAATTTTAGCAGCTTCTGTACGTCATACCATGCACGTGATTGACTGTGCTAAATTAGGCGCCGATGTCATGACAGGTCCTTTGAGCTCTATTGAAGGTTTGTTACGTCACCCATTGACTGATAGTGGTTTGGCTAAATTTTTAGAAGATTATAAAAAAGGAAATTAATTATTTGATTTAAATAGATGCAGTTTGCGAAGGCTGTCTAGAAAGATTTTGCTTTGTCAATCTGAACTTGCTTCAGATTCTGAAATAAACCTGCCTACCGTCAGGCAGGTTCAGAATGACAGTTTTTCTACTTTTTAGAGAGTCTTTTTTTATTTGTATTTTTTAAGAGAGACTTCAAATTCAGGATCAAACAAATCGGCGGTAGCATTTAAAATAACGCCATTACGATCCACAATCAAAACTTTTTTTATGTAGTTAATCGCCAAGCGTTTTTTGGCATAGGAGGGATCTGCAAAACGGTATTCGTTGTTGATTTTGAACTGATTTCCGAAAATCATATTTTTCCATACATAGGTGTGCATGGAGTTGATATTGATGGCAACAAAATCAATGTTTGGTAATTTTTCTTGTAGGGTTTTCACTTTGATATGACTGTTTTCAAAATGGTAACGACTGGCATTGTCCCAAAAATAAATCACCGTTGTTTTATCAAATATCGTATTGATATTTACGGTTTCATTTGTATGATTGATCACTTCAATCGCTGGGAGCGGATAGCCCGGTTGCAAACCTTGCACATTTTTAAACAAGTCTTTAATGTATTTTTTATCCTTTTCATTGGTGCTTTTATCCAAAAAAGATTGGTACAAAATATAACTCTGATCGATGGAGTTTGAATTGGAAATGAAATTTCGTGTGGTATATTTTAATAAATTATTTTTAATCATGGTATTGGTCACCAAGCTATCGATGAGCTCTAACTTTCGACTGGTGTAGTCTAGCTGATGATCCTCCAAAGTGAATTCCGGATTGGCAGTAGTCAATTGTTCCAGTGCCAAATTATTGATATGAGGAAATAAAAAATTATAGTAGGGATAAAAATCTTTAAGATCGATATCGTTGTAAACAATTTCCTCCCTGAACTCATAAAAATCAGAAGGGAGTTCTTTAAAATTACTGAAATTATGAACGCCAAAATGACGGAACGGATACAATTCTTTTCGGGTGAAATAATGGTATTTTATACTGGAAAGGGCTACCTTTTTAAAGAGCTCAGAATTTAGGTTTTTAGTCATAAAAAACTCTAAGTCTTTGGTGTTTTTAGAAATGAATGCTTCTATATTTTGATGGTATTTTTCAGGTGGTTTGGCGTAAAACGCATTGGTTTTACGATCTTCTTTCTCTAGTTTTAATAAAAGATTAATAAGATAATTATTTTTTTTAGCGCCAATCCCATTATAAACAATTGATTCGTCAAAATCGTGGGTATTGATGTGCATCATAATACTGTCATTTTCTTCTAGTAAAATGGATTGGTATTTTCCGCCATGTACAAAAGAATGAATCCCCGGTTTGAAGTTTGTGAAATGATGAAAAAACCGATTCTCATCATTCAGATATAAGGTGTCTGTATTGTTTTGTGTATCATATAAAACCACATAATTATTGCTGGGATTGATGATGTCCCCACCCACAAAAACAGGCTTGATTTCTTCGGGACTGGTCTGACAGCCCACAAAGATTAAAAGCCCAAAAAGGAGGTGTATTGGTTTCATCTATTTAAAAATATGGCAATTAATATCTTGATACTTTCAAAAGTACGCTATGATATGATTTATTCTTGTTAAGGCGTTGTTAAATTACGAGGCGGTTTAATTTGATGGGTGGTTTGATTTATTTACTTTTGCAAAAAATTATTTTAAGCATGTTATCAGTTTCAAACTTATCAGTACAATTTGGAAAACGAATTCTTTTTGATGAAGTCAATACGTCTTTCAATACCGGAAATTGCTATGGAATTATTGGCGCCAATGGGGCTGGGAAATCTACATTTCTAAATATCATAGCAGGGGTGCAAGAACCCACTTCTGGACATGTGCACTTGGAGCCCGGGAAACGCATGTCGGTACTTGAGCAAAATCACAATCTTTACGATGAGCATACCGTATTGGAAACGGTGATTATGGGAAACAATCCGCTGTTTAAAATTAAGGCTGAAATTGACGCCTTGTACAACGATTATTCAGATGCAAATGCCGACCGTATTGGAGAGCTTCAAGTGAAGTTTGAAGAAATGAACGGATGGAATGCCGACAGTGATGCGGCGTCTATGCTCTCAAATTTAGGGATCAAAGAAGAGCACCACTACACCCTAATGAAAGATTTGGACGGAAAACAAAAGGTTCGCGTCTTGTTGGCACAAGCCCTGTTTGGATCGCCAGATGTGTTAATTATGGATGAGCCTACCAATGATTTGGATTATGAAACCATCTCTTGGTTAGAGCATTTCTTAGCCAATTACGATAGTTGTGTGATTGTGGTATCGCATGACCGTCACTTTTTGGATGCGGTATGTACACATATTTCAGATATCGATTTTAATAAGATCAACCACTTCTCTGGGAATTATACATTTTGGTACGAGTCGTCTCAATTGGCTGCCAAACAACGCGCCCAACTGAATAAAAAGTCAGAAGATAAAAAGAAAGAATTAGAAGAATTCATCCGTCGTTTTTCTGCCAATATGGCGAAGTCCAAACAAGCCACGAGTCGAAAGAAAATGATTGATAAGTTAGATGTGGCGGACATTCGTCCTTCTAGCAGACGTTATCCAGCCATTATTTTCGAACGCGAACGCGAAGCAGGAGATCAGATTTTAAATGTTGAAAAATTAGCCTACCAATTGGAAGGTGACACGCTTTTTGATAAGATTGATTTTAACTTGAACAAAGGCGATAAAGTGGTGGTGTATTCTAAAGATTCCCGAGCCACTTCTGCATTCTACGACATCGTCACAAAAAAATTAGAGGCTAAAAGCGGAACATTCCAATGGGGTGTGACCACAACGCAATCGTATTTGCCTTTAGATAATAGCAGCTTTTTTAAGAATGCCATGAATTTGGTGGAATGGTTGCGACAGTGGACCAAAACGGAAGAAGAACGCGAAGAAGTACACATTCGTGGGTTTTTAGGGAAAATGATTTTCAGTGGGGAAGAAGCGCTCAAACAATCGAACGTACTGTCGGGTGGCGAAAAAGTGCGTTGTATGCTTTCCCGTATGATGATGATGCGTGCCAACGTCCTCATGCTCGATGAACCGACCAACCACTTGGATTTGGAAAGTATCACAGCCTTTAATAATTCCTTAAAAAACTTTAAAGGAACGGTATTGTTTACCACCCACGATCATGAGTTTGCACAAACCTTGGCCAATAGGGTGATTGAGCTGACGCCTAAGGGCGTAATTGATCGTTACACGACCTTTGATGAGTATATGCAAGATTCTAAGATTAAGGAGCTTCGTACAAAGATGTATGGGTAGGAGGGTAAGTTTATTTGTTCAGTGCTTATCCGTTCTAAATTTAATTTTTTTAGTCATAGAATACGGAGCTAGGTTTTTTGAATTAATATTTTTAACTCATTTACCCAGCTAATATATTCTGTAAGTTGTTTAGTCATACCTAAAAAAAACTTATTACGTTGTTTTATAACTACTAAAAAAACACGATATTATAGTTTGAATAAGCTCGGGATCATAAGAAAAAGAAATCGTAACGATTGATTCATCGCGAAATGTACTCGGAAGTAGCTGTAGGTTTTTCATAAAGCAAGAACATATTTGGGTTCTGTTATACTCCAAATTAGTAAAAAAAGGAAAGTACTCACAATGAAGTCTTTTTTTATTAGTTCGTCACACTTATTTTGGATTTATAGAGTCCCTTATAGTATCAAATTAACAGCTTTAACTCCCAATGATTGGGAATTTATTTGTATATTTGTAGGATTAAGCCCATTATACCGATGATCAAATTACCAAACACGAAAGACAATATTAGAGTAATACAGGAATTTATTGCTGAGACAAAAAAAAAGAATTTTAGAAGGTGAGGCTAAAACTTTCACAAAAAAAGCAAGTTTGGAGTTAGAAAACTTGATGATTGATTATGATATAAATGCAAATGCTATTGAAGATGCGATTCTAAAATTAACTCCTAAAAATTATTACAGAGGCGTTGATCCTTCTGGAGGTGCTGATTTTAACGTTTGTGCGTTTCGTGTGTTTGTCGGAGCTGATAGAATTGAGATTTATTTGAAATACGGACTAGAAATTCGTGGGTTACAGGTGTTGGTTTTTTCAAATCATATTCCTGATTATACAAT
Organism: Formosa sp. Hel1_33_131; assembly: GCF_001735745.1. Classification (NCBI taxonomy): domain Bacteria; kingdom Pseudomonadati; phylum Bacteroidota; class Flavobacteriia; order Flavobacteriales; family Flavobacteriaceae; genus Formosa; species Formosa sp. Hel1_33_131. Next base: position 9,209 of record NZ_CP017260.1, on the reverse strand, counting down.
GGATCAACCGTTTAAAAATTAAAAACTATGGAAGCAAAAAAAAATATAACAAGAGAACAAAAACCTACAAATGAATTAGAAAGAACTGTAGAAAAAAAAGTCAAAGGGATTATATTATCATACAAGGAAGTGTATTATTTGGATTATGAAGTGGATGAAAATACTGGTATGATTCATAGGGAGCATAAGGTTGCGTTTTATACCAAGAGTCAAATGAATCGTAATTTAAAATCACTAAAGAGTGCTTATCTTATTTCTAAAGGAGCGGCAGCTCCAGAAGAAATTATTCGTTTCAGGAAAAAACACCACATTGCTGCATCAACATTAAGTGTTATTTTAGGATTTAGTAAAAACACCATTTCTAATATCGAAAATGATGGCGTCACCTCTTTAGTTAGTGGACGATTAATTAAGATGAGCATTAATAATAAAGATATAATGTCCCATTATATTCGAGTATGTGATTCTATTGACACTCGTAAAAAAGAAAAATTTTCTAAGAAACTACTGGAATTAGGGATGTAGGGGATTTGAAATCACTTAAGTCTTGTCTTTTTTATACTCATACCCATCAAGCAAAAAAAAGGATAAAAAACCGAAGCTTCTTATCCTTTCATCCTTTAATATCTTAGTTTTTAATCTTTATTCTATGATGAGTTTTGTTATTTTATAGAGTTTAGTATCACTTTGAACTTTACAGAAATACAGTCCTGAACTGATGGTTCCTCTGTTTAATTTAATTTCATTCGCTCCTAAAGTCGCTTCATGCGTGATTGTTTTTACCAAACTTCCCAATTGATTGTAAACCAATACTTCTACAGTTTCTAAACGTTGACTTGTAAAATGGAAGGTTGTACTAGATTTCATAGGGTTAGGGGATACCACGAGTGTATTTAAGGGGTCTTCCGATTGCGAACTCGTTGTTGAAAAACGAAGGTGTTGTATCGTCATTTCTTTTGTTTCTACTTCGCCTGTTTCTGCGAGCATTGTAAATACGATAGACGTGATGTCATTAGGGATAAAATCAGTCCCGTTAATGGAAGTGAAATTAGAAAATGGTATGCTATAATCTTGCAAATTGTTTGTGAGGGGAATAGTTGTTTTGTATTGAGATCCCCAATCCGTTACACTTTCTTTCACCAACCGAATTATCAACTTGCCAGTCCCTTTTGCTTTTAATTTTAAGCTTTGATATTCCGTAAAATTGATAGGACTAAACTTTGGGGTGAGGGCTCTGTAAGCAGCCATATATGCATTGGTACTGCCGACTAACTCTATATTACGTTCGACAGCAAACTCATCCTCATGAAATGGTTCCTCATTAGGATTTACCTCATACGTATGAACGAGCATAGTGTCTGGGGCATCATCATAGCCCCAAGGACCATCAGACATAAATAAATCATCTGGAATTGAAATACCATCACCGATTCTAAAACCAATATCAAACAAGTTTCCAGCATCTATTTCCATATTGGTGATGTAATTACCCTCTAGATCTATGGTTGACGATACCTGCTCCACCGAATTGGTTTCTGTGGCTCTTAAGACCACCATCAAACGTAATGGTATGAGTTCCGTTGGTATTTACAATTTGTAAATCGAGTTTGCCGTTGTGGTATTTGCCTTTTCTAACAAATACAGAAGGGGGTGCAGAATTATGATACGCTACAATGGGCTTTTGAACCTCTAATAAACGCACCACTTCTTTTCCAAGACGTAATAAATCATCTAAAGAGTTAGACCATATTTGGAAATTATAAAACGCTGTATCCGCTTCATACTTATCTAAATTCCAATGACTCTCAATAGCAAAGTTGTTGTCATCTGTTACTTTTGCAGAAAGACTCAAAACAAATTCTAAGGAGCCATCGGTATTTTTTATCAACGCTTTTATGAATTGTTGATCTTGAATTTCTAGAGTCGATACCGAAATTAACTGAGCACCTAATAAACGATCACAAATATATTTGGTATGTTCATAGACACCATCCTCCGTTTTTAGAACCAATATAGAACTTACATTTTCACCCGCTCTTAAATAATCAACAGAATAAACATCTGAAGCATTGGTAATGCCTATTAAATCTCTAGGAGAAGATTCAATCACAAGATCTTCATTCACAACTTCAAGAGGAATGAAGTCTGATAATTCAAATTGGTATCCGTTGTTTGAAGCATTTCTTCCGTAGGATATCGATTTTTCAAATTGCTTTGCAGTTGCTTTATCAAACCTATAACTTGTTTTAGCGCGTTTAAAATTTCGTTTACTAATTTGCTGAGAGAGTCTGTTATTACTTTCTAAACCCCCTGAATTACCACCAGTCGTTGGATCTTCTATAACTGGACAAGATGCAACTCCAGAACATGAAGGGTCATCACAATCGATTAATCCATCACCATCATCGTCTAGTCCATTGATACAATCTTCCTGAGGTACTGGAGCCGTTGGGCAACGCGCACCATCATTACTAGAACTGGAAGGTCCAAAAGCAAATAGATTCGAATTCATGGTACTGTTAGCATTCAAGTCTTGAACGTTTTGGATGATATAGATGGTTCCTGTTTGATTGGCACTGACATAAAATCGCCCTGAAGCATCAAAATAAACAGCGCCATAGGTATAATTTAATCCGGAGAGAATTGGCACTTCACCCAAGCTTTGTACAGTTCCGGTTTCGGCATTTATACGGTATAAAATATTGGATCCTTTTTCAATGGAATACAACAAATTATCTACGGCATTAAATGCCCAATCATGGATATTTATATCTTGAGATAAAGTTAGAGTAGCCATATACTGACTATAGTTGGCAGAATTTGGATTTAAATCGATGCTATGATAGGTTGTGCCGTCACCTTTTAAATAATAGATTCCTGAGGCACTCACACCTCCAACATAGCGTCCGTTTATGGGCAACTCATCAATATAAAAAAGGTTGGTTTCAAAGTTCTTACCAATCCGTACAATGGTTTTTGAGGGTGCACTTAACGAACCCCAAATAAATCCATCTATAGGATTATAAGCCGCAGCATTGATATTTCCTGGTGTTATGTCGGTTGCAACTGTATATGAATTTCCAGAAGCTAAATCGATGGCATAGACATCGTTGTGTTGAAATAGATAGGCATTATAATCACAATAAAAGGGAGTGTCTTGTATTGTCAATTCATTGGTTGTCGTATCCGAAACTGTTTGCCCATTTGAACTTCTAGAAACGGTTACGATTACACCATAGGTTCCAGAACTTAAAACTTCCCCGATGGGTAAGCTCCAATTTAGAGTGTCTATAAGCAATCCATTATCCGTCGTATAAACGGTTCCATTTAAGCTTACTGACAAGCTGTCATCGCCTAACATGGTGCTTCCCCAACTGCCAGTTAATGTAGGTGTGGTATTCTCTGTAGTTAAAAAATTGACGGTTGGAATTACAATATTCCCGGAAGTGATATTATTTAAAGTCCCATTAATAACCACGCCTAAATCGACCCAAGTTCTATCAAGTTCTCCTTGAATACGGTCATCAACTCCAATAACATCTCCATTTGATGTTTGACTCGTGGACGTAAAACCATACAATGCGATAATTGAATCTCCATCGATTGACAAACCAAAATTATCTAACACATAGGCTTTTATACTTTCTTCTGTAAAACCAAATTTTATCCAAAAATCGGTCCCGCTATTTCCACCGTCTAAATCAGTTCCAGCACTGTAGTCACTGATCACTGCGTTTCTAGAAGTTAACTCTAACTCATTATTTTGAGAGCCATTTAACCAGGATGTTTGGGAAGGAGACAGTCCAGACATTGAGTAATCTCTCAAATGAAATGCCACAAAAGGTGTCTGACTTTTCACATTAGCTTCAATAAATATATCAGCGATATAATCGCCACTAATATCCAATCCAAAATAGAAAGATGCATTGGGGTTGCTTTGTCCCATTCTGACTCTAAAGTAATAAACATCATCTGTTATACCATCATTAAAGGAAACGGTTTCATTTTGAGTTTCCATAATTGCATGTGTAGCATTCCCAACAAAATCGGTATCTGCATTGGATTGCTGATCATCATTGGGATCAAAATTTTCTAGTTGTATTAAGGACTTCCAATCTCCACTTGCATTATTTACAATATTGGTTTGAGCTGAAGTAATAAAAGTTATTAGGATTATCACTATTCTAAGAAGTACTGTTTTTTTCATTGTATTATTATTTATAACACAAATTTATACCACTACAATAGCAAGAATTTCAATTTTCGATAAATGATAATTACCTGTAGATGAAAGGGGGTTGTATTAAGTTTAATAATTAGCTCTAATTAATAAAGGAAAATTAAATACTGATAAACAGCTAGTTATATCGAATGGGCTGATTGGGATTAAAGCTAAGAGTTCCTATAAAAACCTCTAAAAATTCTTATATTTTATTTTCCCACATTGCGCATAGTTTTCATCTCGATTTAAATCAAGTTTCACATTTTTACTAAATTTTTGAAGTACTCTTTTATACTCCACTATTTTTTCGTCTGTAACAGATGGATTTTTAATTTTAAAGGTGTAATAATCGATCGTTCCATTTTTATCAAAATAGATTCTATTCATAATAGTAATGGTTGAATCCGAAACTTCCCATTTAAATTTTTCTTCTTTAATGAAATGAGATAGATTTTTATGAAATTTAGCCCAAGAAGCCGCCACAAGTTTATACTCATCTGCGGTCACATTTCTAGGGTCAAGTAGATTCGTGTAGGTACTGTCTAAATTCATTTTTTTTAGGACATTGTAGGCTGTTTTATTGTTTCCACTGACCACTTTAGGTCCTTTAATATCGATTTCTTTGGGGGTTTGTTTACAGCTAATGAATCCGATAATTAATAAAATTATAATTCTGTTTGATAATTTCATAAGATTTGTTTTATAGTCTCTCATGTTTTTAAAAAATTGTGTACCCAAATATTATTGATACTGTTTTGAAGTCTGAACTCCAAAAAACATAATCTCCTAAAACTTCCCTACTGGTCTGATATCTGAACTCTAAACCATATTTATCATTTAGTTTGTAACCCATTCCGAATGCTAAATTGTTTCGAGAATCAATTTTTAAGGATTTAAAATTTGAGTTATCTGATCTTTTTTGTTCGATTGAAGTTTTAAAACTAAAATCTAACACGTAAGAAGCATTAATAAAAACTTTAGAAGTACTATTTATAAAAAAATAATGCCTTATCCCTAAAGGAACTTCAATAGAATTATAGTTTACTTCTGATATTATTTTACCTCCTAAAACATTACTTACATCAGTTGTTTTTTCTGCCTTATAGTTTTGATAAGTAGGTTCTATAAAAACAGACCATTTATTTTTATTAAAAGGAAATATATATTCTGCTTCTAAACCAAAACCGATACTTAATTTATTACTAAATTTAGTATCTGAAGTGCTATAACTAGAATTTTGAATGTTTAAAGAAGAATTATTAAGGCGAGGCCTTAGAGTTAAATTAAATAAATCTATTTTTTGTTTTTTTTCATAGTTGATAAACTCTGAATTACTACAGACATTAAATTCAGTAAAAAACCGAATCAAACTATTTTTTTTATATTCCAAATTTTCAATGTTTTTCATCGTAATTGAGGAACATTTTAAATCATTCCATAATTGTTGTTTAAACCTGTTATTTTTACCTAAATCGTATTCATTGATTTTATAATTTTTAAAAACCAACTGTTCTATAGCTGCGTTTCCTTTATTATAAAAGTATCGTTCTAAATTCCCTTCTTTATAATGGTATAAATTAGCTTTGCCTTCTATTATTACTTTTAGAAATAGCTGTTCTTCTTTAAATATCGGTGCTTTAGTATCGCTCAAGTAGTTTAAGTTCCCACTCGACCGATCTATTTTAACGGCACTTCTAATGTATTTTGAGGCCTTTAGAATTCCAAATTCTTTAATTGATGTGATACCAATATATTTAGCTTTTGTATTTTCTGAAAGTTTGTATTCAATTTCACTGGGGTTATTCACCCAATCAATATTTTTGATTAAACAATTAATTTTTTTGTCAGAGTTATCAATGTAATACCCTTTTTCAAAAGATATTTGTGAATAGCTATTAATACTTATAATTGCTATTAATAGGAGTAGAGCTTTTCTTTTCATTTTATTAATTTTTATTCGACCTAAGACATGGGATTTTCCCATTTGGAGTGTAAAAATTAGAAATAAATTATTCTATCTATTCATAACGATCAAGGCTATTTTATTTCTTCACCATCTTATAATTTAATCTCTCTGCATCCGCTTCAATATTTAAAAAATAGAGACCAGGAGTCCCTCTTAATATAAAACTCAAATCTTTTGTGTTTTTAAAGTGCTTCACATCAATTGTTTTACCAGTTACATCTGAAATGTAAATTTTAACAGCTTTGTAAGTCTTATTTAAAATAAGATTTACATTCCCATTTGTTGGATTTGGATGTACTACGGAGCTGATTATAGGCTTGTTATTAGCGATGTTTAATGTGGTATCAGCTGTAACTGTAATCTCATCAATAGAAAATGCTGGGACTGCAGCAGCCGTCGAGGTTGTAGTGTTGTTTACGAAACGAAATGCAAATAACACACTGGATTGGTTGTCCCAAGCAGTATCCGATAAGGATGCTTGTGTCCAAGTAGAAGTATTGTTATAGCTCGTTTGTTTTGACACCCAATTAGATCCATTATCGAGACTGTAATATACCTCACCAAACGCGTCATTACTGCCAGCACATACCCACCAAAAATTAAATTTTATTCCTGAATAGCCTGTTGTAGAAATAGAAGAAGTCATCTTTGAGAAATTTGATCCACCAGCTATACCACATAAACTCACAGCAGGTGCGTACGACGAGCAATTAATTCCAGCATTGATGGCTAACTGTGCTGAGATGTGTATATAATTACTTGACGGTCCACTAGTGATTCCAGTGGGTTGTGCAGGTGTATTAGCAATAGGAATAGTCTGTGTCACTCCGACACAAGTAATGCTGGCAGAACCGCCCGTATAAGTATTATTCATTTGCCAAATATTATCGGTTGTGGAGGCATTTAAATCCGACGTATTAAGCGTGAATTTATTTCCAGATTCAAACGTTTCCGTAAATAAAGTGGTAGAGGTTTGGGAAATTCCAAAATTTGCGAGTAGTAATGCAACGAATACTAAGTTTACTTTTTTCATGTGTTTGTTTTTATTGTTTTATAAATGTGATGTAGCAGAAAAAGTCTCAATCCCTTAAAACTAAAAAGTGATCAAAACAAGGCCTGTTTACAAGGGTCTCGTTTTATAGTAAAACAAAACTTACAAAAAAATAATATTGGTTATGAAGAAAAGCTGTGGGGCGAAACTTCAGGATAAATATATAATAAATAACTAAATCTGGAAACCTTTTAATTAATAATTTACAGATTATATAATATAACACAAAAAAAGACCCTAAGAAGCTAGATTTAGTAAGGCAAAAACATTATTTCACGTTCCATTCATAAAAGTTAGACTCTGTATTTAATTCAAACCCTGTTTTTGGATATAACTTATTCCCAATCAAATTTGATTTTTCAGTTTCTAAAAACATGCCACAAGCATTGGATTCTGCTACCAGCGTTTTAGCCATTTCTATCAACCCGATTGAAACTCCTTTACCACGCGATTCTGGATATACAAACAAATCGTTTAGCAGCCAAAACTTCTTCATACGGGTTGAAGAGAAAAGTGGGTATAATTGTACAAATCCAACTAATTTGTTCTCAGTAGTTTCGACTACAAAAAGTTCAGAGTCCTTATTAGAAATGCGTTCTTCCAAAAAAGTTTTGGCACCTTCAATATCTGTTGTTTTGCCATAGAACATTCTATACGCATCAAACAATTCAGAAAATTGATTTAAGTCTTTAGGAGTTCCTTTTCTGTAATTCATTGTGGATCGTATTAAATAGTCTGTTTACTTCTGAGCAAGTTGCCAAGCGTTAGGGCGAAATTTTGAAATAAATATAATAATAAAAAAGCATTCCCGTCGGAATGCTTCTTAAATTTATATATGAAAAATTTAGGTATTAGCTGTTAAGCATCACAGGCATGACGAGCATGGTGACTGTTTCGCCTTCGTCCAATCCGTCAATAGGAGTAAGGATTCCTGCACGGTTGGGCATACTCATTTCCAATTGAACATCATCAGCATTTAAGTTGCTCAACATTTCGGATAAGAAACGAGAGTTAAACCCAATTTGCATATCATCGCCTTGGTAATCACAAGTCAAGCGTTCTTCGGCTTTGTTGCTGTAATCAATGTCTTCCGCCGAAATGTTAAGTTCTGCACCTGCAATTTTTAAGCGAATTTGATGCGTTGTCTTATTTGAAAATATAGACACACGACGTACCGAGTTCAAAAATTGATTGCGGCTAATCGTTAAGTGGTTTGGATTTTCCTTTGGAATTACTGCTTCGTAATTTGGATATTTACCATCAATCAAACGACAGATTACCACAGAATTTTCAAACGAAAATTTAGCATTAGAATCGTTGTATTCAATTGTGACATCGTCATCGCTTCCCGCCAGAATACCTTTTAATAAATTTAATGGTTTTTTAGGCATGATGAATTCAGCTGTTTCATTGGCAGTCACATCGGTACGAGAATATTTAACTAGTTTGTGCGCATCGGTAGCTACAAAGGTCAAACTCTCTGTTGAAAACTGAAAAAAGACGCCACTCATTACGGGGCGTAAATCGTCATTTCCAGCGGCAAAAATCGTTTTTGAAATGGCAGTGGCCAATATATGTGCACCAATCACTGTGGTACTAGGACTGTCTAAAGAAATCGCTTTTGGAAACTCGTCAGCACTTGCGTATGCCAACGCATATTTTCCATGATTAGAACTAATTTCAATCGTATTATTCTCTTCAATTACAAACGTCAACGGTTGCTCAGGAAAGGTTTTAAGCGTTTCTAACAAGAGTTTAGCAGGAATGGCAACACTGCCTTCGCTCTCACTTTCGACTTCCAGAGTGGAGGCCATGGTGGTTTCTAAATCACTTGCGGAAACCGTTAGTTTTGAATGTTCTAATTCAAATAAGAAATTGTCTAAAATCGGCAGGGTGTTCGAATTGTTAATCACGCCACCTAGGACTTGAAGTTGTTTTAATAAATACGTACTGGAAACTATAAATTTCAT